>NZ_JBSVZD010000003.1:0-147887 GCF_054051725.1 Petrotoga sp. DB-2
CCGCCGTATACCGAACGGTACGTACGGTGGTGTGGGAGGACGGTAGATAAATTAATTATCTACCTCCTACCCGATTAGGAGCTATAAAATGGTTGAATTTTTTCTAGAATTATTGAAACAATTTATCAATAATAATCAATTACAGCTCGTGAAAAGGGTGAAAAATACTGAGTTTCTAACCAAGATCGGATGGACTGAGGAAGACGTTCATAATTTTTTACTTAACGAATTAACAAAAGATGATTTTATATATGATAGTGTAGAAAAAGATTTTAATTTTCCCGAAGGAACCGTTTATATTTTTAAAAAACAAATTTGTGTTGAGGATGAAGTGTATCAAATTTATATTAAAATTAAATACGTTGAAAAAGAAGATTACATGGTGCTTTTGTCTTTTCATGAATCAGAGGAGGGTGAAGAGAATGTATGAATTGAAAAAACCAAAAGAAAGGTTGTTCTGTGAGCAATGTGGAAAATTGATGGGGTATAAAACTATAAAAAAGAAAGAGAATTATAACGTTAAGAATTTTCCTATTGAAGTCGAACGCACTGTTGCTATATGTGAAGAATGTGGGAATGAATTACTTGAACCATACTATGAGAATGAGAATTTAAAAGCAGCATACAGAAAATATGCTGAATTGAATAATTTGGTGTTACCGGAAGAGATCAAGGAAATTAGAAGTAAGTATAATGTTTCTCAAACATTATTTGCCTTAATTTTAGGTTTAGGAGAAGCTACTATACAACGTTATGAGATGGGTTCGTTACCAACCAAAGTTAATAGCGATTTGATCAAGAGAATTTCCGAACCGATTGAATTTTACAAAATTTTAAAAAGTAATAAAGATAATATTCCCGATATCGAGTATAAGAGGATCTTAGGAAACATTCAAAGAATTCTTAAAGAATTTGAAAATAAACTCGAGATTCAAGAATTGGAAAAAATTCTGTATATTAAACATCCTGAAATAGATATTGAAAAAATGAAAGGTTTAATAGCTGGTTTATTTTATTATTCAAAAGAATATCATCACAAGGATTTTTTATACAAAACCGTCTTTTTTAAATTGCTATGGTTAGTGGAAAAGGAATCCAAAAAAATTCTTGGCAGGCAAATTGCTAATTTGAAATTTATTCATTATAATTATGGTCCAATTCCTAAAGGGGCAAAAAATGAAGAGGGCGTTCTTTTAGATTATTTGATAAAGACGAATTTAATAAAAATGAATATCGATTTTTCTAAGATGTTTTTGAAAGAGACGTATATGATTAGTTTGGTAGATCAAACTCCTTTAAAGAATTTAACAAATGAAGAAAGAAGTGTTGTAGAAAAAATTGTTAAAAATTATGGAGGATTGAGCGCTAGAAAATTAGTTGAAGTATCACATAATGACGTGGCTTATAAAAGTTCAAATTATGATGAAGAGATAGTGATTTAGGGTTAAGCTTTTTATGGATATATCTGATCTATAACAATATACCACCCTATCACACAGCTCCTGTACAACGAGTTTTATAGCGCCCTTCCCCCGCTCCCCACCCATGAGGAAGAGGGACCTGCAGTCCTTTTAACCCTGTTTTTCACACATAAGGAAAAGATCTTTGTTAGCGCCCTTCCCCCGCTCCCCACCCGTGAGGAAAAGGATCTTAGTGCCCCTTTGCCTCGCAGCCCGCCTACTGCTAGCCCTTATGCTTCACAACCGAAGTTTTATCCCTTCGGGCATGTTCTATGATTAATCGATTTTGGAATATTTTTATAAATAAAAATTTCATTAAAAAGTCGATTTTTTATGATATATTGGTATAATATACAATAAAGCTGATTAAATATAATTAAGCTCAATGGAGGGAATAAAATAGTGAAGTTTAAAATAGTAGTTGACAGTTGTTGTGATTTAACAAAAGAAATTAAAGAAAGATTTGATATATCTACAGTTCCATTATTTATTGATGTTGGTGATCAGCATTTTATAGATGATGAGAATCTAGACCGTGAAAAACTACTGGAGGCGATGAGAAACTCTACCGAAGTTCCTAAAACCGCCAGTCCAGGTCCTAAGCCATTTCTAAATTTATACGAGAAATATGAAAATACCTTTGTAGTTACCTTATCTAAGGAGCTAAGTTCGAGTTATCAGAATGCGGTTCTCGCTAAGAATATTTTATTGGAAGAAGCTAAAGACAAATTCGTGAAAGTATTCAATTCTTTTAGCGCTTCTGTCGGTGAAACAATGATTGCTTACAAAATTGGTGAATTAATTGAAGCAAAACTCGGTAGGGAAGAAATAATAAAAAAAGCAGAAAAATATATAGAAGAGATGCAGACCTTATTTGTGCTTGATTCGCTAGATAACCTTATCAAAGCAGGACGTATGGGAAAATTGAAAGGTCAGTTTGCCTCTTTTTTGAATATAAAACCTATTCTGGCAGGTACTAGAGAAGGTACTATAACTTTATTGGATAAAGCACGAGGAAGCAAAAATGCGATTAAAAAGCTAGTTGATAAAATAGGAGAAGTGGGGAATAATTTGAAAGATAAAGTTTTAGGAATTGCTCATTGTAATGCTCTCGAGAGAGCCGAGTATATTAAAAAAGAGGCAGCTAAAAGATATAATTTTAGAGATATAATTATTGTGGAAACTGCAGGAATAAGTACTGTTTATGCTAATGAAGGCGGAGTTATACTTGCATTTTAAAGTGCATTAAATATTGAAAAATCCCCGTTACTACAGACGGGGATTATATATAGTTTTTTGCATTTATCTTTGTTTTATACAGCAAGAACCAATGCGTGCGAAACTTTCTTTCGGTTCTAGATAAGAGATTCTTGATTATGAACTATAAGGGTTTTTCTTCGGCATAAAAGGCTGCAGATGCTGCTCCTAAAATGCCTGCATCTTCCACTAAAGATGATTGTTCTATGGTGTAAGTATCGGCGAAACTGCTCATAACATATTTTTTCGTCATTTCTCTTAATGGAACAAAAAGAGCATCACCTGCTCTGCTTAATCCTCCGCCGATTATAATTTTTTCAGGATTAAAGGCATGAACATAACCTCCAATAGCCCGTGCAAGTGCATCAATGGCAAAATTACACACTACACTGGCAAGAGGATCATTTTTTTCATAAGCTTGAAAAACGTGCTTTGATTCAATCTTTTCCTTTTTCCCAGCTAATTTTAAAACAAGGCTGTCTGGGTACCTATCTATCAAATTTTTGGCTTCTAATGCTATATATTTTGCAGAAGAAGTAGCTTCAACACATCCTCTATTACCACATCCACATTGTGGACCATTTGGTACAACCACAACATGACCCAATTCTGGGGCAAGACCATCTTTACCTGTTAAAAATATGTTGTTACAAACTACACCTGAACCTATGCCTGTTCCTATGGTTAAAGCAATGAAATCGTGCAACCCCTTTGCTTTCCCGAAATACCATTCTCCAAGTGCGAAGGCATTGGCATCGTTTTCTAAAAAGACGTCAACATTTATATTTTCTTTTATCAAGCGAACTAATTCAAAATTTCGCCAGTTTGGAAAGTTTGGTGAAAATCTCACAATTCCATTTTTTCTATCTATAGAACCTGGTGAACCTATTCCAATTGCTGAAAATTCAGTGTTTTCCGTTAAATCTTTCACTGTTTTTGTTATATTAGCTATTACCTGGGCATTTCCCTTTTCAACTTCTGTAGGCCTAGAAATCTTTTTAATTATTCCCTTTTTTTCATCGACTAACCCAGCTTTTATCTCAGTGCCTCCCAAATCGATCCCTACTACTAACATTGCCATCACTCCTTGAAGTGTATTTGCTGTCTTCTGTAATATTTGTTTCTATGATATTTGCTCCCCTTCGCCCAGCAGCGTACCCTTTTTAGGAAGGGACCTGCGGTCCCCTTAGACTCTGGTGGGGGAGGGCTCCGCCCTGTGACCCCTTTTAAAACATTTTTTTGTAAGCTGCGCTTATACTTTGTTAGCGCCCTTTCACCCCGCTCCCCACCCGTGAGGAGAAGGGCCTTTATTAGCTCCCCTTTGCTACGTTCCCCACCCGTGAGGAAAAGGGTCTTTATTAGCACTCCATCAGCCAGCAGCGTACCCTTTTAGGGAAGGGAGCTGCGGTCCCTTAGACTCTGGTGGGGGAGGGCTCCGCCCTGTGACCCCACCTTGCGCACAATTCTGCCAAAAATATATTATAATAAGTTTATCAATCTATTATATCAAAAGTTAAATTAATTATTTAAAAAAAAGATGAAGTTCTACTAAACCTATATTTTAAAATACAAAAAATAATAAAGGGTGAAGAAAATGGTTTATGCAATTATAGTAGCAGCTGGAGAAGGGAAAAGAGCAGGATTTGAAATTCCAAAACAATTTGTAAAATTAAATAACAAAACAATATTGAGAATGTCGGCTGAAAAATTCCAGCAGTCAAAATTAATAGATAAGTTTCTCGTGGTATCACATAGAAACTACGTGGATTTAACAGAAAAAGAAGTTAAAATCTTCTCAAAATTTGAGAATGTGGTAATTGGCGGGAGCAGTAGACAAGAAAGCGTTTATAACGCCCTATTGTATTTGAGTAAAAAAGATAATAAGCCTGATTTAGTTTGCATTCATGATGCCGTAAGACCTTTCGTTGATATTAATAAAATAGATGAAAGCATCTACAAAACAAAAGAAATAGGAGGGGCTGTTTTGGCAGAAATGGCAGAAAACACGGTTTCTCAAGTCAATAACGGTCGGATTTTAAAAACTTTAGAAAGATCCCAGATTTATCTGCATCATACCCCTCAAACTTTCGATTTTGCTAAATTACTTAAAGCTTATCAAAATGTGGAAAAGATCTTATCTTCCTTCACAGATGACGCATCTATATTTATTCATGCTGGTTATGAAACATCGATTGTGGAAGATCACAAAAATAACATCAAACTAACGAAAAAAGAGGATTTTGAACTAGCCAGATGTTTTTTTGAATTGAATCCTTAATCTAAAAATGTTTCAAAAACCTTGATCCCAACATCTATTACCTCATCGGGAGGCAAAAATTCAGGGTTATGAAGACCGTGATGTTCGCCTTTGGAACTCCCTAACCAACACATTAGTGCGGGATATTTTTTTGATATAAAGCCAAAATCTTCACCCGTCATTTTTAGGCCACAGTCAATAAAATTAAATGTTTTTGAGAGTTTAGGAATAAATTTGTCGTATAGCGATGAATCGTTAACGACTTCCGAATAGAAAGACCCTTTGCTTAACGAATAATCAACCCCTGTCATGGTCTTTATCCCTGACAGTATATTTTTCATATCTTCGAAATATTTTAGACTATTTTCGGAATTAACACCTCTGATACTTCCTTCAACATGGGAGTTCCCTGGTAGAATGTTGATCGCGTTACCTGCACTTACTTTACCAACGCCGATTACAAAAGGTTCCATGGGATTTTTTGGAAGTTTATCAAGCACATCTAAAAATATGCGAAGGGCGTTCAACGCATTTTTAGATTGATGGGGAAAGGCAAGATGTGAGGATACCCCTTCAAAATCCACAAAGAACTCAAGGGCTGAAGCAAAAAGCGTACCACGCGTTGAAGCGATGGTCCCCAGGGGGAAGTCATCGTTGACGTGTAGGGCGAAAGCCGCTTTTATATTGAATTTTTCCAATATTCCACTTTTGATAACCCTTTGGGCTCCACCCTTTGATTCTTCTGCAGGTTGAAATAAAAATATTATATTTTTTTTTACTTTATTTTTTATTACGTTGATAAAAAAACCATACAAGATAGCAGTATGAACGTCATGACCACATGCGTGCATGTATTCGTTTTTTGATTTGAAATCAACGTTGGTCTTTTCTTTTATGTTTAAAGCATCGATGTCTGCCCTAAAAAGAAGGTACTCATCGCCACTACCACCATTATACTCAACAATAAGCCCTGTTTTTAGAGGTCTATACACGTTAATACCAACATTGTAAAAGGAAGCGGCTTCTTTTACGGTTCTTTCCAATAATTCTGTAGTTTGATACTCTTCAAGAGATAATTCTGGATTCTCATGTATTTTATGTCTCAATTCGTACGGTGAAAGGATCATTTTAAAACCTTCTCTAATTTTGTCAACATCTTTTCGATATCGTTATATTCAATATTTAAAGGAGGCAGTAGACGAATCACACTATTATGAAGTACATTCAACAAAAGGCCCTCTTGTAGACCTTTTTCCCTCATTTGAGGGTCCTCTTCTTTTAACTCTATGCCAATCATCAAACCTTTGCCTCGAACTTCTTTTACTTTTTCAAAATTTTTCTCTTTTAAATATTGCATTATATAATTTCCTTTTTCTTCAACATCCTTCAGAAGAGAAGGGATGTTTTCCACAACGAACCTAGCTCCCGCAAGAGCTACAGGATTTGGAGCAAAAGTTGAGCCGTGTTCTCCTTTTTCAAAAGCCTGAGATAGATTTTCAAGAAATATCGTACCCCCCAAAGGTATGCCACCGCCTATGGATTTCCCAATGGTTATAATATTAGGAGATAGCCCAAAATGCTGATATGAAAAAATTTTTCCCGTTCGCCCAAGCCCGGCTTGAACCTCATCGCAGACTAAAATAAAATTATATTTCTTTTTTAAGTCCTCTATCAGAGATGCAAATTCTGGTTTGCTTGATACTATTCCGCCTGATCCCAGAATCGGTTCTACAAAAACAGCCAACGTTTCTTCTCCAAATAGATCGAAGTATCTACTTAAATCTTCAACATCGTTATACTTCAGTTCTATAGTGTTGGGAAGTAAAGGTTCAAAGGGCTTTCTTAGATCTTTAAAACCGTTTATAGAAAGTGCACCTAAAGTTCTACCGTGAAAACCATTCTCGAAAAAAACGATCTTATTTCTTCTATCTGTTGCTCTTTTTTTAATAGCTTTTAAAGCAGCCTCTGTTGCCTCTGCTCCAGAATTACTGAAGTAAACTGTACCATTCTTCCCCGTGAAATTAACTAGTTTTTCTGATACGAAAATGGCATCTTCATCGAGAAAAAAATTAGAGGTGTGCATATATCTATCCATCTTTTCCTTCAAAGCTTGTAACAAAGATAGGTGAGAATGTCCAAAACTCATTACTCCTATTCCAGCAAATGTGTCCATAAACGCCTTCCCAGTTTTATCGTAAATGTAACAACCTTCCGCTCTATCAATTTTTATTGGAAACGGATTGTAGACTTTTAGTAGGCTCATAAATCAAACTCCTTTGCTAAACTTTCAACAGCTTTTTGTTTATACTCTTTTGGAATCAAACATGAAATTTTTATTTCCGAAGTAGTCACCAAAAAAATAGGGATATCTTCAATAGCCTTAAAAAACCGGGAAGCCACCCCTCTTGCCTTTTTCATACCTATTCCGACTACTGAGATTTTAACTAAATCATTTTTAAAATCGATAAAATTCTCTTGATAATTTTTAATGGATTCATTTAAAAGTTCTCTAAAATTATCGATTACACTGTCTACGATGCTGAAAGAGAGATCAACTTTTTCATTATTTTTTATGATGGATATCATATCAATGTTTAAGTTTTTATTGGCGGCGATTTCAAAAATTTTATTAATAAAAAAATGGCCCGTTGGAAGATTAAAAATAGTGACTTGAATTTGATTTTCATCCACACTTAAACCGGTTACAACAGGTTCTTCTATATATTCGTTGTAATTATCGACCACGTAACTTCCCTCCTCATCTGAAAAAGACGATGCACAGTATAACTCCACATTAAACTTTTTAGCGATTTCTACCGACCTTGGGTGCAATACTTTCGCTCCTAAAGCCGCCATTTCTAGCATTTCATCGTAAGTAACGTACTTTAATTTTTTTGCTTGGGGATAAATCTTTGGATCAACGGTATAAATACCGGCAAAATTACTGTAAATTTCACATTTGACGTTTAGAGAAGCGGCTAAAGCCACCGCGGAAGTATCAGAACCCCCTCTTCCCAAGGTTGTTAAATCTCCCTCTTCTGTAACACCTTGAAATCCTGTAATAACTAAAACATCGTTGTTTGTAAGGTTTTTGTGGATTGTTTCTTTGTTTATTGCTTTGATCTGAGCCTCATTATAGTCAGAAGTAGTTAATAAACCTAATTGAAAGGCATTCATGGATTTTGATTTGATACCTCTATCGTTCAACATCATCGATAACAGCGAGGCACTGATCTGTTCTCCTGTAGCTAAAAGCATATCCAATTCTCGTGGCTCAGGATTTTTAACTGTTTCTTTAGCTAATGATATCAATCTGTTTGTGGTCTCTCCTCTTGCAGAAACCACAACTAATACTTTAAATCCTTCTTCTACTTTGTTACATATTCTCTTGGCAACATTGTTCAACCTTTCAGAATCTGCAAGAGAACTTCCTCCATACTTTTGAACTATCAATTTCATAAGTAATCCACCCCGGTAAATTTATATAAATAAATTATTTCAAATTTCTAAGTCCTTCTACAAGTTGCGTTTTGGCTTTTGTTTTATCGTCAACCTTCTTAATGAATTTCGCAGGAACTCCGGCTATCACAGAGTAAGGTTCGACATCAGAAATTACAACAGAACCTGCACCGATTATTGATCCCTGACCTACTTTGACCCCTTCTAATACCACTGCGTTAGCTCCAATGAGAACATTATCCTCAATGACCACTGGTTGAGCACTTGGGGGTTCTATTACTCCTGCTATAACTGCTCCTGCACCAATATGGCAATTTTTACCTATTTGAGCCCTTCCTCCTATAACAACGTTCATATCTATCATGGTGTTTTCTTTAATACAAGCACCTATATTGATGACGGCACCCATCATAATAACACAACCGTCGCCTATCTCCACAAGATCCCTTATTATAGCACCTGGTTCTATTCTCGCGTTGTATTTAGACAAATCTGCCAACGGAATAGCTGAATTCTTTCTATCCCTTTCTATTCTGTAATTAATTATATAATCTTTATAAGTCTCAAAAATTGTTTTGAAATCTTCTTCTTCACAAAACAAGATTCCGAATTCATCGTTACCGTAAAATTCTACATTGGAAAAATCTATTTCTTTGAGGTTACCTTTAATGTAGACCTTCAAAGGATTCTTTTTCTTTGAGTTTGCTATTAAATTTATTATTTCTTCGGTGTTCATGATGACCTCCTATTAACTGTTTTAGCGCCCTTCCACCCCGCTCCCCACCCGTTTTATGGAAGGGACCTGCGGTCCCTTAGACCCTGCAGGGGGGGAGGGCTCCGCCCTGTGACCCTTTTAAAACATTTTTTTGTAAGCTGCGCTTAGATTTTGATAGCGCCCTTCCACCCCGCTCCCCACCCGTTTTATGGAAGGGACCTAGGGTCCCTTAGACCCTGCGGGGGGAGGGCTCCGCCCTGTGACCCTTTTAAAACTATTTTTTGTAAGCTATGCTTAGACTTTGTTAGCACCCTTCCACCCCGCTCCCCACCCGTTTTATGGAAGGGACCTACGGTCCCTTAGACCCTGCAGCCGTCGCTGCTTCAAATTACATCTGTAAAGGTAAAATACCCATTCTTTTTATTGGTTACAAACTCTGCGGACTTAAGGACCCCTTCTGCGAAGGCTCTTCTTGATAAAGCCCTATGAGAAATACTGAGAACTTCGCCCAAGTTCGCCATGTACAATACATGATCTCCTGCTACATTCCCCAATCTTAATGAGCTTATCGGTACATCTTTATCCAAGCTTTCTTTTATCATCTTGGCTGTTCCAGAAGGCTTATCTTTTTTAAATCTATGATGTGTTTCAACTATCTCAACATCCCACCCGTCGATTTTATCTTTCAAAAAGTCCACCATCTTTAGAAACAATTGTATGCCGATCGAAAAGTTGTAGCTTTGAACTACGGGTACATCTTTAGCTAAAGCCTTTAAAGCTTCAATCTGTTCATCTTGAAGCCCTGTTGTTCCAATGATCAATGGAACTTTAAATTTTTTCACGTAATCTTCAGTTTTTTCAAAAACTTCGGGAAGTGAAAAATCGATAATAATTTGGGGGGTTTCTTGAAAATACTCACCATCTTTATCGTATCCCCAGACAAATTCATGATTCTTTTCCTCAAAGAGGTCTTTTATTTCTTTTCCCATTCGTCCTTTGTATCCGACTATGCCTATCTTCATAGTAAATTCAACCTTTCCATCTCTTCTTTTAGAAGTTTCTCTGTTTCTTGACTTGCTTTCACCAACGGTAATCTCACGACATTTTCGCATAAACCTAACAAAGAAACGGCGTATTTGACAGGAATGGGGTTGACCTCTTTGAATAAAAGTTTGTTGAGTTTCATAAATTGATTGTTTAATTTTCTTGCCTTTTCTAAATCGTTGTTAAGAATGCTATGAGTCAATTCAACGAAAGGTTTTGGGGCAACATTAGACGTAACCGAGATAAGTCCATCTCCTCCTAAGCTCATTATAGGAAGCACTTGATCATCGTTTCCGGAAAATACCTTTAGAGAATCTGGCTTTATTGAAAATAATTCTACTATTTGTGATATATTACTGCTCGCCTCTTTCACCCCTATTACATTTTTACAGTTTTCGTGGATAGAAACGGCTGTTTCTGGATTTATATTCATGCCAGTTCTCGAAGGAACGTTGTACATTATTATTGGTAAAGTTGTTCTTTCAGAGATGTACTTAAAATACTCTACCAATCCTTTTTGCGTGCTCTTATTGTAGTAAGGGGTGACGATTAATAAACCATCTGCACCAGCACTTTCAGCCAATTTATTGTTTTTCAAAACGTGATTCACGTTATTTGTCCCCGTTCCCACAATAACGGGAACCTTTTTATTGACAATTTCTACTACGGTGTTGACTATTTTTTCTCTTTCTTCCTCTTCAATAGCAGGTGCTTCTCCAGTAGTTCCTAAAACTATTAAACTGTCAACACCGTTATCAAGCTGATATTTAACAAAAGTTTTTAATGAATTATAATCGACGTTTGTTTCCTTGTCGAAAGGTGTGATAATAGCTGTTCCAACACCAGTAAACATTTGGAATTCCTCCTTTAAAGTTTTATATCCCTGTTTATAGCGCCCTTTCACCCCGCTTCCCACCCGTTTTATGGAAGGGACCTGCGGTCCCTTAGACCCTGGTGGGGGAGGGCTCCGCCCTGTGACCCTTTTAAAACATTTTTTTGTAAGTTGCGCTTAGATTTTGATAGCGCCCTTTCACCCCGCTTCCCACCCGTTTTAAGGAAGGGATCTGTGTCCCTTAGACCCTGGTGGGGGAGGGCTCCGCCCTGTGACCCTTTTAAAACATTTTTTTGTAAGCTGTGCTTAGTCTTTGTTAGCGCCCCTTCTCCCCGCTTCCCACCCGTTTTAAGGAAGGGACCTGCGGTCCCTTAGACCCTGGTGGGATAGGGCTCCGCCCTGTGACCCTTTTAAAACATTTTTTTGTAAGCTGCGCTTAGTCGTTATTTGCGCCCCTTCGCCCCGCAGCCCACCCATAAGGAAAAGAGATCTTTCCCTTTCACCCCGCGGCCCGCCCGTTTTTAAGGAAGGGACCTGCGGTCCCTTTAACCCAGCTTGCTTACCATTATGGAAGGGACCTGAGGTTCTTAAAATCTGCTCCCCACCCACAATTGGATTAGAAATTGAAAGTTGCAAAGTAATCATCCAACGTTTCGGCTCTTCTTATCATTTTGAATTCTCTATCTTTGGTGAACAAATACTCAGCAGATCTTAATTTTCCATTATAGTTATATCCCATGGAGTATCCATGTGCACCAACATCATGAAAAACTAAGACATCTCCTCGTTCCAATTTTGGTAATAATCGATCTGTTGCGAGTTTGTCGTTATTTTCGCATAACGATCCCACTACATCGTACAACTCTGTTTTTTCATCAGAATTTTTATTTAAAACAGTTACATGATGATAAGCCTTGTACATAGCGGGTCTCAGTAAATTTGCAGAGTTAGCGTCAATTCCCGCATATTTTTTGTAAGAATTTTTTATATGCAAGACTTTTGTAATGAGGTAACCATTAGGACCCGTGATGTATCTTCCATGCTCCATATATATTTTTGGAGGTTTTAGTCCATTTTCCAGTAAAATATCCTCATACATTTTTTTTATTTGACGTGAGATGTAGTATATATCAAGTTCCTTTTCTTCAGGTTTATAAGGTATACCAAAACCGCCACCGAGATTAATGAATTCAAAATCTATCCCCAATTTTTTATTCACTTCCACAGCAGTTTCAAAAAGAAATTGGGCGACTTTTATGATATTTTGAGGGTTCAATTCGTTTGAGATCAACATCGCATGCAGTCCGAATCTTTTAACCCCGTAATCTTTAAGTCTCGCGAAACCATTCATAAGATCCTTTTTTGGTACTCCAAATTTTGATTCCTTTAAATTCCCTATTATCTCGTTCCCAAAATCCCCACCTGGATTATATCTGATGGACATCATGTCAGGTAACGCATGCTTTTCTTTTAATAAATCAATGTGACTTACATCGTCAAGATTCAAAATGGCGTTTAAAGATAAAGCCTTTTCATACTCTTGCAATGGGGTATCGTTGGATGTAAAGAGAATATCACTATTCACGAACCCGCTTTTTTCTGCTGCCACCAGTTCTGCCATTGAGCTACAATCTACTCCACAACCTTCTTCTTTTGTGATCTTTAATATGTTGGGATTAGGGGTTGCCTTCACAGCAAAAAACTCTTTGAAATCAACCCAAGAAAAAGCATCTTTTAATGTTCTTATTCTATTTCTTATACCTTCTTCATCGTAGAGATAAAAAGGTGTTTGTACTCTCTTTAATAAAGTATTTAACTCTTTCTCTGAAAAGGGAAGTTCTTTTTTCAATCCCTGCACCTCAGTTCAATTCCCTGTGTTTTTGAAGTATTCTAATTGCATTGGTAGCAGCACCAACTCTTATATTATCCGCTATAACCCACATCAAAAAGGTTTTTTCTTCGATCTTTCTTATTCTAGAGACAAATGTAATATCACTTCCCGCAATTTCTATGGGGGTGATTTTTTCCTCGTTGTACTCGACGTTTGGAGTTGATTCAACCAATTTTATAATCTCATCAACAGAAGAATCCAACTTTGTTCTGAAGAAAATCGATTCAGAATGTCCGTAGAGTACAGGCACTCTAACTGTTGTCGGAAATATTTTAATTTCTTCATCAGAAAAAATTTTTCTAGGTTCGTTTATCATCTTTTCTTCTTCAAAAGTAAAGCCGTTCTCCTTTTTTTCGCCTATCAATGGTATAACGTTGTTCTTTATGATCCTTGGAAAATGATTCACTTCGTTTATCCCTTTTTCTTGGTTTAAAAGTTCAGTTATGCCCTTATTTCCAGCGCCAGATACTGCCTGATATGTAGAGACAACTATCTCTTTTAAACCTAGCTCACGATGGATGCCGTTAAGGGCCAAAACCATTTGAATGGTTGAACAGTTAGGGTTTGCAATTATTCCTTTATAATTTTTCAACAACTCTGCATTAATTTCAGGAACAACAAGTGGAATCGTTTCGTCCATCCTAAATTGTGAAGAATTGTCTATTACAACATTTCCGGATTTTTGTGCTATGGGAGCGAATCTTTTTGACACCGAGGCGCCTGCCGAGAAAAAAAGGTAATCAAACTTCTCTTTCATATTCTCTTCTTGCAGCTTTTCCACGGTATATCTTTTAGAACCGACCTCGATCTCTTGCCCTTGAGACCTTTCCGATGCAAACAAACGCAATTCGGAAATTTCGTTTATTAGTTTGTATTCTTCAAATAACTTTAAAAATGTTCTTCCTACCTCACCGGTAGCTCCTACAACTCCAACTTTCAAAAAAAAGCACCTCCAAAAAATCGAAGACCTCTCACAGTGGAGAGGTCTTAATAATAAGAAAATATTTTTTTCTCATTTTCAGCGGCTCTCCACGTTCTTCACGTGACAGTTATGTAGGTATTCCCCACATACCCAGAAGTCAGAAGATGAGGGCTTTCTTCTTACTTCTTCGGCAACCTCGCCTTTCGCTTCTTCTAAAATACCCTCTAAAAATAGAAGAAGTTACTCTTCTCGGTTGCGCCTCCGCTTTAAATAATTAACTTTGTTATAAGATAACATATTCAAATAACACAAAGAATAACAAAAAGTTACTTTTTGATTATTGTTGAAATTATTGTTTTAGTTTATTCCAAGTATACTATCTATTTTGTTTTTATCAAAACCGATTATATAATGATTTCCAATTTGAATTACCGGTGTCCCCATTTGATGAGTTCTTCGAACTAATTCTTCTGCCGCTTTTGGATCTTTTGAAACATCAACTTCTTTAAATTTTATTCCTAAACCTCTAAAATACGATTTGGCTTTTCTGCACCAAGGACAACTTGGAGTTGTATAAACCTTTATCTTTACATGTTGCATGTTATTCTTCCACCTCCTATACCCTATATAGGTATTTTTTATTATAATAACAGAATTTTATAATATTTCTTTTAAGAAGAAGTAAATATAATTTTGTAAAATAGAGATGTATAAATATCAATTTCACGTTTAAAACACGAGGTGACAAACAACGGACTATATTTTTAATTATCCTAAAACCCCAATAAATTACAAAGTAAGAGATGAAAACGATTATTCTGTTTATACTTTCGACACGGTATATACTGACCCTATCTACAAAGAGAACGAAACTCAGGTCATTCATATGTTTAAACCAGAACAAAAAGTTAAAGGGGATATAGTCTTTCTGCACGGTATTGGACCCAACAACGTTCCATACCTTGAATGGTACGGAAGGTATTTTAAGAAATTTGGCTACAGAACAAGTGTTGTGATCCTTCCTTACCATCTAAGTAGAAAACCAAATGATATAGAAGATGGTGACCCTTATTATTCACCCGAGCCAAAGGAATGTACCATACTTTTTCACAATTCTGTAAAAGACGTTCGAAGGACAATAGATTTGCTTGAAACCTTCGATGATTTTTCCGAAAATCATTTGTACTTAATGGGGGTATCTTTTGGAGGAATCATTGGTACTATGACTCTAGCTCTCGATAAGAGGATTAAAAAAGGCATCTTGATGATCACAGGTGGGAATTGGAGATGGATAAACTTTTACTCACCATATACGGAAAAAGTCAGGGAAAGATACGCAAAAGAAAAAAATTCATTTGGTTGTGATTCCGAGGAGTTTTGTAAAAAATTTAGAAGTGATGCGGCAAACTTTGTAAAAAATAATATCAATTCTATAGATGATATATTCCAAAAAACACCTATCACTTGTTATCATTACGACTCTCTGAGTTATGCTAAGTTCGTTAATCAACCTGTCCTTTTTATAAAAGCTCTTTTCGATAAGATCATGCCACATAAAGCCACAAATAATCTTCAACACTTATTACCAAATAAAAAAGTGAAAAGTTTATTGGCAGGACATAAATCAAGTTATATATTCAAAAGAATTGTGGGGCGTTGGGTGATTAATTTTATAGAAAAAGACCAACCCCAAGAGATATGGGAGAAAAGTAATAAAAGAGAAGAAGTTTTAGAATCAAACCGTTAGATCCAATGTTAATCCTAAAATAAACTCCAAATCTAAAGATGAGCTGTTACTTTTATAAATTTCTAAAGATTGAAGGGTGTTGACTAACTTTTTAATTTTTTCTGGATCCGTTTCTGTTCTTAATTCATTCGTTATTTTTTGAATTTCCTTTTCGATCTTTTGCTTTATATCTTTTGTTTCGTCGGTGTGTTTCTCTGTATTTTGCAATTCATAAACGGGATCTTGTGGAGTACTTTTGCTTATTTCTTTTCTATACAAAATAACAGCTTTGGATTTTCCTCCAACAGCGGCTAAAAAACCTCCTCTTCTTTTAAGATTAAGGTCGATGTCTGTATATATAACAATTCCACCTTTTTTTAACGCCTGAGATTTAAATTGGTTTATATTCCCCAACTCATGGGCTGCCACTCTAAGTATACTCAAAGATGCAGGGGAACTATTAGACAACCCTGGTTCACCTGGGTCTAATTTATAGCCCAAGTATGGGTTAAAATGCTCTGGCTTGATGGAGTTAATCATAAAATTCACCTTTCTCTTGGGAGGGATAGAGACGAATAAAGGATCTTACATTTTACTGATTGAGATAAAAAAAGATTGTATAGTAAACTTACATCACAAAGAGATAAAGATCAATAAAGGTTTGTACGCTTACATAGGTTCTGCTATGAAAAACCTTTACCAAAGAGTTGGTAGGCATATGACTTACAAGGAGAAGGCATATCAAAAACACTGGCATATAGATGGTATTTTAGAAAACAAAGCAAACAAAATAATATTTATCGCTATGCTACCTTCACACAAACGCCTTGAAGAAGATATCTCCAAAGAATTTGCCCAGAAATTTCAGTTTATTGAAGGTTTTGGTGCATCTGATTTAACTGTAAAATCAAATCTTTATCTCATTGATAATATCGACTATTTTTTTGAAATTATTAAAAACTTTATTCTCTAAGGATAGTCTTAATCGTCATTCTTATTCTTACTTCATCTATTATATCGAAAACAATATCAATTTTACCTTTTTCCGAGTTGTTTTTTAAATTTTGATAATTTCCTTCTATTTGCATTTCATCTATTTCGATATTGGGTGTAGACATACTCAAGTTAACGATTTGTTTGTCTTTACTGAAGTTTTTCACACTGATCAAAAGGTCTACTATTCGGGAATTTGCCGATTTAACTTCAACATCAGACAATTTTTCTATTTTATACTGTACATCCCAACTCTCACCTAAGTTTATCTTGAACGTGTCTCCAACGGGAGTATCATTAATGTACGCTAACTTTATTGGAAAACTTTCACTATCGAATTCCTCATGGATCCAAACCTTTCCCGAAGGTAACTCTATTCCTAAACCATTGTATTTCGTGTTTTCTACGTGTCTGATTATCTCGGTTTTTGTATAATTTGTTATATTGGTGTACAAAGAAAAATTAATTACGTTTCTGTCTTCATATGACAATATATCGTTTTGGGATATCCTAACGTTCATTAAACTATTTTGAAAATTGACTCTTCCAAGATTCATTGTATAAGTTTGACTTAGAATTGCTTCTTGTGCAACTATTTCAAAATCATCTTCACTTGCCATACGTGTGTTACTCAATAACTTTGTACTCTCTAAGTAATCGCGAGGAGACAAGTTAAGATATTCGTTGACTAAGTATAGATTGGTTTGCCCAACAGGAACACCGTTGATTTGAACGTTTTTGCTGAAAGTTCCGTCATTTTTCATTTCATAGATAATTTCCCATGACCCCTCTCCCTTTAAAGCAATTACGGCGTTCTTAGGGTTTTTCAATAAAATTTGAGTAGGGGGTTGAATCTTATCTTTATTCTTTTCATCAGTAACGCACCAACGATTTAATTGAGGATTGAAAAATAGAATTTCATTTGTTCCAACAATCTTGTAAATGTCCTCATCTATAGCTTCGATAGATTTTTGAGTGTAATCTTCCAATGAAGTGATCTTAAAAGGGAAATGTTGATACACCATTTTGAGTTCCCAAGAATCCACTCCACTGATCCAAAGCACGTCAAAACCCTCAGGAACAAAGAATGAGGTTTCGTTAGAAACTGTATAGAACAGTTGAACATCTTTAAAGATAAAGGTATAATTCTCAGAAAGAACCGTTATACTTAAAAAAACGATGAGCATAAAAAATACATACATTTTCTTCATGAAATTCATCTCCTTTTGATTTATTAAAAGGACCTGCGGTCCTAGCCCAGTAAGGGGAGAGCTCCGCCCTGTGATCCTTTTTTAAAAGCAGAATTTTCTTTATAAAACTATCTATATCTATAGCGCCCTTCCCCCGCTCCCCACGCATAAGGATAAAGGAGCCCTTACCTCTTCGCTCCGCATCCCGCCTTTTTTTATTGAATATGATATTTTTCAACTAGATCATCGAGTATCTCTCTAGCAATAGGTGCTGCACCAGTGGATCCCATCCCTCCATTTTCTATAATGACCACAATCGAGTACTGTGGGTTATTTGCTGGTAAAAAACCAGCGAACCATGAATGAGCAGGTTTTCCACCTCCTACTTCTGCGGTACCTGTCTTTCCGGCTACAGTTATGGGGAAATCGCTAAACGATTGATAAGCAGTACCTTCTTCACCAGGTGGTCCACTGAATGAGGTTACTTCTACCATACCTTGGTAAATGTATTTCAGATATTCTTCGTTCATTTCGTAAGAATCTCTAAGTAAAGGCACATTTTGATTTATGATATTTCCAAAAGCATCTTCTTCCTTTTTAAATAAGCTGAATTGATAATATTCACCTTGTGTAGCAAGAATATTATATATTCTTAGAATTTGAAGGGGAGTCATTGTGACGTAACCTTGACCTATATACGTTAATAATGTTTCTCCTGGATACCATATGGTATCGAATTTCTCATATTTCCATTCTGGATCTGGAAAGATACCAGCTTTTTCATTTGGTATTTCTATGCCTGTTTTAGAGGTAATATCAAATCTATCCGCAACACTATTCAAGTAGTCTATCCCCAACTTTTCTCCAAGCCAATAATAATAAGAGTTAACCGATGCCCTCAGGGATTTCACCAAATCAGTTTCACCATGTCCCAATGTATACCAATCGTAATAAGATGCGATAATGTTACCTTGAGAGTTTTTTAAATCGTATCTTCCAGTCGAATTTATGGTTGCTTGTGGAGATATACCCCCTTCAAGGGCAGCATATGCAACAAAAGGTTTTATAATAGACCCGGGTGGATACAATGCAGATGTAGCTCTATTTAACAAAGGCATATTATTATCATTCAAAATTCTTTGAAACTCTAAATTACTCATTCCTTGAGCAAACAAATTAGGATCTACGGAAGGATAACTAACAAATACTAATATTTCTCCGGTTTTTGGTTCTGAGATTATCACCGAACCATTGTAGTTATTTTCTTTTAAATAATTGTATGCCTTTATCTGTAAATCTAAATCTAATGTCAAATAAATATTGTTTCCATTAATAGAATGTGCGTTGGCTATAGTAGGTGAAACGGATTCATTTGTTGCAATATTGATCATTTTGTACCCTGGCTGACCCTGTAATTTTTTATCAAACACCAATTCCAATCCTGACCTTGGAGTACCTTCATTGTCAACATAACCTAAGACATGGTATAAAGATTCGTGGGCATACTTTCTTATATATCTTTCTTCAACTTGTAGATTTTTGTCAATATTTGCTATCTTTTGAGCTGTCACTGAATTTATTTCCAAATTCACTCTTTTTTGAAAATTTAATTTATCTATTACGGTATACGGATTATCTACCACACCTTTTAGAACTTGGTACAATTCAGTTTCTGTTTCTTCACTCAACGTTCCTCCTAAATTCGTTAAATTATATATCCTTTGGTTCCATGCCAACAAATTCCCATTTCTATCGTATATATTTCCTCTTTTAGGAGAATCTTTTACAATTCTTGTTGATAACTCTTGAACTTCCATCGTGTATTTATTCCAGTTTAAAATCTGCAATTGAAATGATCTAGCAAAAAGTAATACAATACCCAAAAAAAATAAAGAAAACAGTATTTTAGCTCTTTTTTCTTTCATCCAAAACCAGCCTCATGTTCATAAAATATAATACAAAGATGATTATCATGTCTAAGAAAAAAGGATAAAGAGAAGAAGTAATGACACTCATATACAATGACAAAACACCCGTGTATATCAATGCTTTAATTAAAGTCATTTCCAACTGATGTAAGAAAAAGTTGATGAGAAGGAATATAGCGAAAAATATTATCGCGAGGAATCCCAATTCAAACCTTGAATTGAAATAAAAAATAGTATATATAAATACGAAAAAAAGAAGTCTATGGTCATCTTTTTCAAGATTTGACACATATAAGACAATTATAGGAAAGACAAAAAAAAGAATTTCTCCTAACCATCTATCAAATGAAGCAGTAATTAGAGCTAATAAAAAATAAATCAAATACATCATATATTATCACTTCTCTTTTTAATAAGGAAAAAAGTACACTAAAAAATCATCGATCACCACAGGGTTGAAAAGATAAAGGTCTCCATATTTAGAAACAATCTCACCTGATAAAAATATACCCTCTTTTTCTACGGTTTTTACATAAGCAGGAAGATCTATCTTTAGGTATTCTTCCATTACAACTTTATAATTATCAGGTATTTCGACCAATAAATTGCCTTTATCTTCTTTTATTAAAACATCTACAACACCTATTTTTCCAAAAAATTGTTGGTTCCCCCAACCTAATTTTCTCACCACTACTCTATCTGAGAATGTATTTTCAACAAAACCCAAAAGATTCCCATCCGTAGAAACAGCTAAATAACCTTTTTCTAAATTACCTTCATTGCTCGTTAAAACGTTAAAAGAACGATTAGTTTCATTTAAAATTATACCTCGAGGGATCGTTAAATCTATATTTTCACTACTTTTACTTTCAATTATATAAAGAGGCTCTTTTTTGAGTTCATCTAAGATACTAGAAATTTTTTCAGCACTTGCATTTCTTTCCGAAATTTTAGAATGAAACAGTGAAAAAACCATATCAAACGAGTATGTTAGCGGATCTAAAATACCACCTAAGTTCTCAAAAGTATTAAATAATATTGAAATAAAGATCAAAATTACTAAAAATAATATCCCAAAATATCTCATATTAAGCTTTTTGAGATATACTTTTTATAAGATTAATCTTGTCAATAACCATTCCAGCCCCTCTAGCCACACAAGTTATTGGATCATCCGCTATTACAACTCTTATCAACGTTTCTTTTTCTAGCAACTCCTTTATACCTTTAATCATCGCTCCTCCACCAGCTAAAAATATACCTCTATTAACGATATCATACAAAAGTTCAGGTGGAGTTTCTTCAATGGCCAATTTAATATTTTCAACTATCTTGGAAACAGGGACTCGCATTGCATTTCTTATCTCTGAGCCTGTGATCGTAACACTCTTTGGAAGTCCAGATAGAACGTCTAAGCCTATCACTTCCATACTTAAATCACTGTATTGGGGGCTATCAAAAACATTACCAATCTCAATTTTTATCCTCTCAGCGGTTTTTTCTCCTATTACCATATTGTATTTTGATTTTATGTGATTGATAATTTCTTGATCGATCAGATCTCCCGCTACCCTTATAGATTTGGATAATACAATATTTCCTAATGAAATTACAGCTATTTCTGTGGTACCTCCACCTATATCTACAATCATATTACCGGATGGTTCTTCTACATCTAAACCAGCGCCAATAGCCGTTGCCATAGCTTCTTCAATTAAAAAAGCTTTACTAGAACCGGCATCCAAAGCAGCTTCTCTCAGAGCATTTCTTTCTACTTGAGTTGCATCTGTAGGTATTCCCACAACTACAGATGGTTTAAAAAAGCTAAAACCATTCAATGCTGTGTTTATAAAATACTTAAGCATAGTCATAGCGACATTATAATCTGCTATTACACCCTCTTTTAGTGGTCTAACGGCGATTATATTAGCAGGTGTTTTTCCAATCATTTTCTTAGCTTCTTTTCCTACTTTAAGCAATTCTGACGTTTCTTTATTGATAGCTATAACGGAAGGTTCATTTAGAATTATCCCTTTACCTTTCATATAAACTAAGGTGTTTGCTGTTCCCAAATCGATACCAAGATAAGGCCTCAAATACGATCGCATTATATAAAAGTCCTCCTTAAAAGTATATTATGCTCCCCACCCATTTTGTTTAGAATATTCCTAATCAGCTAACTAATAATTAGTATAACACAAACAACTCATTATTGATGTTGTGGAAACATAAATGTAAATTCTCGTAATTGACAAATATAAAATAAAAATTTATAATATTAACCGACTTGTTTAATTAACTGTGCATTTTTGATAGTTTATTGGAGGAACCTTGAATGCAAATAGGTGAAAAGATAAAAAGTCTTAGAATAATGAGAAACATGACCCAAGAGGAACTCGCAACTAGATCTGATTTAACAAGAGGTTTTATTTCCCAAGTTGAAAGGGATTTAGCTTCCCCAACTGTTGAAAATTTGGAAATGATACTAAGAGCCTTAGGAACAGATTTGAAAGATTTTTTTTCAAATCTTGAAAATAAGGAAAAGATTGTTTTCACAAAAGAAGATCGAATACCTATATATGATACACCAAAAGGAGTTAAAGAAGAACTTCTTTTAACAACGTCGGAACCAAAAAATATAGAACCTTCTTTAGTGGTTTTGCAACCAGGTTGTTCGACTGATATCGAAAAACCCCATGAAGGTGTGGAATTGGGATATGTGATCGAAGGAGAGATAGAGTTATACCTCAACAAAGAAGTTTATCTAGTACGTAAAGAGGAAACTTTTTTTTATTCAGCCAATAAGAAACATTTCATAAAAAATAAAAGTACTTCAAAAACAGCAACTCTAATATGGATAGAAATATTTTAAAGGAGGATTGAGAGATGGCAAAATCCCTAGGAAGACATTTAATATCAGAATTATACGATTGCGATGAAGAGATACTAAACGATGTTCAACAAATAGAATATTTAATGAAAAAAGCAGCCATTGAATCGGGGGCAACAATAGTTACTTCTACATTTCATAGATTCTTACCACATGGGGTAAGTGGAGCAATAATTGTTTCTGAATCTCATTTGGCAATACACACTTGGCCTGAATATAATTATGCTTCTTTAGATATATATACTTGTGGAGATTCTGTCGATCCATGGAAAGCTTTTTACTATTTGAAAGATGCTTTAAATTCAAAAAGACAGGAGAGTCAGGAATTTAAACGAGGAGTCTTTTCTACTATTGGAATTCCTGAAAATTCCGCACATAAAGTTGAGGTGAGTTGATGGCTGAAAATAATTATACCTTTCCACATACTATTTTTACCGAGTATGATAAAGCACATAATGTGGGAGTCTTTACAGAAACAACTAATCATATTTATACCGAGCAAACAGAATATCAAAGAATAGATATATACGAAACACCCGCGTTTGGAAAACTATTCTCGTTAGATGGAGTCATTATGACGAGAGATTCAGATGAATTTGTTTATCATGAAATGATCTCACACGTTCCTTTGTTCATACATCCTAATCCCAAGAAGGTTTTGATAATCGGTGGAGGGGATGGAGGAACTGTCAGAGAAGTATTGAAACATGATTCAGTAGAGAAAGTTGTTCTTTGTGAATTGGATAAAAAGGTTGTAGAAGCTGCTTTAAAGTATTTACCTAACATTTCTTATGAGTTAAAAAATCCAAAGGTGGAATTGGTTTATGAAGATGGGAGTAAATTCGTTTCTCAATTTAAAGATGAATTCGACGTTATATTGATTGATTCCACAGATCCCACCGAAGGTGAAGGAGGACTGCTTTTCACCGAAAAGTTTTATCAAAATTGTTTTGAAGCCTTGAATGAAAACGGAGTTTTTTCCGCACAAACCGAGGAGCCTTTTTTAAAGAAAGAATGGATGGTAAGAGCGTATAGGAGAATCAGCAATACCTTCAATATAGCACGATTGTATATGGGTTATGTACCTCAATATATGCCGGGTACGTGGACATGGACGTTTGCCTCAAAAAATTTGGATCCAATAAAAGATTTTGACCCTGAAAAAGTTAAAGAGTTTAATAAAGAACTTAAATACTACGATGAAGAAGTACATGTTGCATCTTTTTCTCTACCTGTTTTTGTAAAAAAATTAATTAGTGAATTCAGTAAATAATGACGGACAATTGTCCGTCTATTTTTCTAAAACAATCAAACTACGTATATATTTGTCTTATTATATATTTTTTCTAGTTCTGAATAGACGAATTCGATCATTTCACTTTTTAATTCCTCAGGGTAGGTGGATACACCATTTGTGGTTTGATAAGGAAAAAATGCAATCGGGGATTTAAAAAACTTTTTAAATCTTTTTAGATAGTCAACTGGAATTCTAAATACTCCTAGTGTAATTGCGTTAATCTTTTTTAGGTTAATTTTTTTAGATATCGAGTTAATAAACTCCTTGTATTTCTCTTGCCAATTTTCTCCGATATAAAGTATAGGATCCAACGCTAAATTGACTTTCCACCCTTTTTGTAGCAATTGAGATATAGCCATTAACCTTCTTTCTAAAGAGGGGGTGTTTTTTTCATATTTTTCTATTGCTTCCTGTGGGGATATGCTCCATGTAATGATCAAATTTTCTAATGGAGAGTAATTCAGGAATTTTTTATAATTGGTTGATTTAGTGCGGATTTCTATAGTTATTAGAGGGTTTGCCTCAGCAAAATCTATCCATTCTTTTAAAAATGGATAGATTCCTTCAAAAAGAAGGATGTCTGAATCATACGATATACTTAGATAAATTTTTCCTTGACCCCGTTCGGGGCGTTCTTTAATCTCGTTTATCAATCTGCTTAATTCATGAAAGTAATCTGAGAGATTAACAAAGAATAAAATGTGGGAAGAGAAGTTCATGCCTTTCAAATAACAGTAATCGCAATCGAATAGACAATTAACTATGAAATTTGTGTAGTAGAAATTTTGTTGTTCAAAATCATGGCACAAAGGTGACCCTTTATAGATAAAATCACCCTTGTTAACTGCCAGAATCAGAGACGGTGAGAGCTTTTGTAGAAAAGGGTTTTGGTTTTTCCTGGAGAATATTTCATTGTAATTATCAATATAGACTATCTTACTTTTGTTGAGTTTGCTTGTAATTTCATTGGTTAGTGGATAATTTAAAGCATCTTTTTCAATGTAGATGTGTGAGAAAGTTTCATTTGTATAGTTTTGTTTTGAGATCTTCAAAAATCGCATCCCTTTCTTTTTTACTTTTCGGAATGTAGTTAAAATATTCTTTTAAGAATAAAGGACTTACTTTTTTATTCGATTTGAAATATGCATATGCATTTTCAAGTTGTTTGGTCTGTGAGAACGTTAGTTTCAAACTTTTAGATACCTTCTCTATGATTTCTTCGTCTTGTTGTTGAAGAATAGGTTGAAATAACTTTAGTAGAGAACTCACCAATTTTGTGAAAGAAAAAATTTCTTCTAATTTATCGTAAATCAACTCATCTATATACTTTTTAGTCAGTCTTTCTAATGGTTGATTTTTGCTTACTTTATCGGAGACTATTTTTAGCACATATACCTGATGCACAGACAAAAATTTTGAAGCAATTTCAAAAAAAGCCGATGATTCCATGTCTACTAGATCTTCTTCAAATTCATAATTGCTGTGGAGAGTATCTATACTTTGTATAGAGCCTTCTTTTTGGTTGTGTTTAACTAAGATATCCGTATAGTACTTTCTTTTTCTCTCGTAATCTACTACTTTATTGACTAAAACTAGATCGCCAACATTAAATTTGTTATTTAAACTACCGCATATTCCTAAATTTATTGCATAATCACTATGGTTCAGATCCTTTAAGGTATCTTTCAATAAATAAGATGTAGCTCCGGCTGCATTGATTTTCCCTACCCCTGATATTACAAGATGGACTTCTTCGTTTTGATAAGTCTCAAAAGGTCTATCTGTTGTTTTTTTTAAATTTAAATATTTTATTATCGCTCGTGCTTCAATGCCCATTGCAGAGATTATATAAAGCATGTAATTCCCTCAGAACAGTTTCTTTTCTCTCAAATTGGCTTTTTCTTTTTGCTGGGTCAGACTTTCCACCTCGCCACCTTCGAGAGAAAAAGTGATTTCGTACGATCCATCGATCAGTAAAAATATATTCACTTTTAATTCATCTACATACTTTTTTAGAATCTCAAATTCTAGCTTTTGGTCTGAAGAAAATTTGAAGTGTATTTTATCGTTTTCAATTTCTGGATTTGAATAAAGCAAAGCGAAGTATATCGCCATGTTGGACTTCTTTTCATGTGGGTCACTGAAGTAATCAAGGATTTTCTTCATAATTGGGTGTTGAGTTTCGTTGGGAACGGATTCTGTGGCTACTTGTTTTCTATTTGGAGTTTTTTTATTTTCATGGGGCAAAGGCACGGAAGTAGTTGAATTTTTGTACATGAAATCTAAGATCTCCACATCGAAAATCAACCTTTTATTTTCACTGTATTTTAAATCTTTAAGTATATTGTTGAAGGCACCCATTAGTTGAATTAAGTTATCTTTTTTATTAGTAATTAGTGATTCAAATATGTATTCTATGGCCTGCTCCAAAAGAATTTCTGGGTCTTTTCCTAAATTGAACAGATCTTCAGATTGTGCCAAAAATTCATCTGTTTTTGAATTATAGACATTTTCTACGAATTGAACAATAAAATTTTCGTCAAATAAACCTAATATGTCGAGGGTGTCTTGGTGGGTGATCTTCATCTCTCCAAATTTTTCTACTTGTTCCAACATAGATATGGCATCTCTCATCCCACCTTTTGCCCTTTTAGCTATGATCTGCAGGGCATCTAACTCATATTCTATTCCTTCAGAGCTTGCTATATTTTTTAACCCTTCTACTATTTCATTCTGACCTAAATTTTTGAAGTTTATAATTTGAGCCCTAGAAATGATGGTATCAGGGACTTTTTCCAAATTTGTGGTTGCTAAAATAAAAATAACATGTGAAGGTGGTTCTTCTAACGTTTTTAATAGCGCGTTGAATGCTTCCCTTGTCAACATATGAAATTCATCGATTATATATACTTTGTATTTCCCATAGACTGGTCTGTAATTGGAGGAGTCCCTGATGTTTCTAATTTCGTCTATTCCTCTATTCGAAGCCGCATCCATTTCTATTACATCCAAAAAACTGTTATTGTTTATAGAAACACAGTTCTCGCATTTGTTGCATGGATTGTACCCTTGAGGATCCTTGCAATTTAATACTTTGGCAAGTATCCTGGCGGTAGTGGTTTTTCCGGTGCCCCGCGGACCCGAGAAAATATATGCATGAGAGACCTCTTGCTTGTTTAAAGCGTTTTTAAAGTATTTTACTACATGAGGTTGTCCTAAAATTTCATCAAAATCTAAAGGCCTGTATTTTCTGTATAAATTGTTGTTCATGAAATTCCCTCCGAATTGCCGATAAAATTTAAATTGTACACCTTGTTTTTTATTAATGATAAAACGTCTTCTTGATTATGCTCCAATACCTCAAATATGAAATAAACTTCGTCTGAAAAGTTTTGCTCTATTATTTTGAAGTTATTCTGTTTTTGCATGAGGTTTTGTATGAAGGAAAAATTACTGTAGTCACATTTTGCCTCGTAAATAAATGTCTTCTCGTAGGTGACTACTTTAGAGGCTTTAACAACTTCTTCAGCAGTTTTAGAATACGCATCTATTAAACCCCGAATCCCTAATTTCACTCCTCCAAAATACCTCGTAACTACTATCGCCACGTTTGATAGACCAAATTTTTCTATTACCCCGTAAATAGGCTTACCCGCGGTGCCAGATGGTTCGTTGTTATCAGAATAATTAGCGATTCCCCTTCCTTTCTCATGCACCTTATAAGCCCAACAGTTATGCGTGGCGTTATTATATCTTTGAGAAATCTCTTTTATAAATTTTTGTGCTTCATCAACCGAGTTGACCTTGGCGATATTTCCAATAAATTTTGATCTTTCTACCGTATATGTAACTTCGATAGGATCTTTTATGGATTTATAATTCAAGATAAATCTTTACCTTCCCTTCAAAATCATCGGTTAGGTTAAATTTATGAGCTGCATTTGATTGATTGGCAGAAATCTCATAAAATCCTGAGCTATCAATATGTAACAATAATTCACCTTTCTTTACTTCAGCGTAGTTTTTAACAACTCTTGCTGTGTTTTTTGCTCCGTTTATTTCAACTGTTACCTTTTTGCCTAGATCTAAATGCTCAAGATAGTTGGAAGATAAGTTAGTTTCTATATTCCCAAAATCATCTGAATATAAATAATCACATATTACTTTGTTGCCTTCAATGATAGGTTTTTGCACATCTAAAGTTACTAATTTGTCAGTTTTTGGTCCAAAATGATCGATATTGATACCTTTAGAAATGTATGCAGTCACTGGTGCAAATATATCACGCCCATGAAATGTTGATGAATAATCGGTTTTATAGAAAAATCTCTTGTCGGCTAACTCAACAGATTCTTCAACTCCGAACTCTTGGATCACAAAAGTAAATAAACCGTTATCTGGACCAACAAAATAATAGTTGTATTTTGACGTTTTCAAAGCGATCGGTTTCCTAGGGCTACCTACGGTTGGATCAACAACACACAAAAAGACGGTACCTTCTTCAAAATCTCGACAAGCCCTGAAAATTAGAGCTGCATACTTCTTTATATTAAAATGTCCTGCACTATGTGTGATATCAATTATATCAGCATTTTTATTTATTCTTTTTATAACGGATTTACACACGGAGACATAATATGAAGAAAGTCCCCAATCCGTTAAAAAGGCTATAACATTCATCGAATTAAACCCTCCTAAACCTCCCCTATGTTTCTTGCGTAGCTTGTAATAAAAGTAATGATGCCACACAGAAAACAATTCCAAAACCTAACAATATTAAGATTTCAAAACTTAGATCACTTAAGCCATACCCTAATACCGTTATTTTTCTCCAGCCATCTAAAGAGTATTTAACAGGAAATAGGTTTGCCGTCTTTTCAAGAATACTTCCTGTAGGTATTGGGATCAAAACACCACCAAAGACCAACATCCCTCCTATCATTGCCGTTACAAGGAAAGAGGCAGCACGAGCCGTTTTTAAAAAAGAAGATAAAAACAAACCAAAAGAGGTGAAAGAGAATACAGATACTAAAACGAGTAAGATTAAATTCCATGGATTACCTTGGGATTGAACGCCAAAAATTCTGAACATATACCACGAGAACATCCCTGCAACGAAGCCTATTATTATGTACGATATTATTTTTGATAAAATGAATTCCCGCGTTTTTAATCCGTTTGATATGTATAGATCCAGTAATCCAACTTCTCTAGCTTGACCGATAGAAGAGGCTATTCCTATCATAGATAACAAGAGGATTACAACCACCGCTACGATGGGAGCAAACATATCATTAATCCCTAAATTTGTGGTGGGAGAAACAACCAAAGAACCATCTGAGGCGTTAGGAATAAGCATTTTTATCTCTGGTTTGGGCCTCGTTTCATCGATTCCAATACCTCCTTGAAGTAAGAATTCCGTAGTGGAGCCCACTTTTATTTCGGGTATCCCTGCAAGCTCATCAAAAACAGCTTTAAATCCGGTATAGACCATCATACTATTCTGAATTTTGTGAGGATTTGGTATGATGTACAAAACCGTTTGCTTGCGATCAACTAAATCTTGCGTAAAACCTTTTGGAATGATCAGTATTGAATCATAGTTTGCTTCTTTAATTAGTTGATTTAATTGTTCCTCATTTTTAATTTCGATGGTATTTTCAAAATTCAAAAATTGTTTTATCAAAATAAAACCTAAATTACCCAAAAGACTGTTATCTTCATTGTATAAAGCTAATTGGAAATCTTGCGCCATATCAGTAGGATAGAATGAAGAGCCAAAATAGGCTAAAATAATAGGTATTATAACACTTAAGATTAATACTCCTCGATTTCTAAGTACTTTTTTTATCTCATACCATGACATCTTCAAAACTTTCATTGTCTATCGCCCCATTTCTTCTAAATGCTCGGATATTTTAAGTATGATGCTTGGTGATTCGTAAAAAGTTAAGGACTCATCCCCCACTAAAAGATATAATCCGTAGGTGTTTATATACGGTTTATGCATCGTGCTCATATTACTTGGCCAGATGAACATATCTCTTATTTTGGGATAGTACAACTCTTGTTTCTTTTGTAATTTGAACATGCCGAAATCATCTATTTCGTTATAATCAATAAACCTCGTATAATACCCACTTCCCAACTTAGTGTTGAAAGCTATACCTTTGTCTGAAAAACCAAATGCGGCAGTGGATAAATTTGTTAATTGATCAATATTTCTAATCTGTCCCATTCCAAAAAAACATATTTCAAAATCCCAATTTTCTTTAGAGTGACCTGTTTCTTTTATATAATCTTTCAAATCGTCAACTATCTTTTCATCTCTTGAGGCAACGAAAATCAAAACCGCTGCCAAAGAGATATATAAAAATATCGGTATATTTGATAGCCCAATTATATTCATAAAAAGTTGTGAGATTAATAAGAGTGCCCCTTCTGTGATGAATGGTTTTGATCCCCTCTTTTTAAGAATAAAATATGAAATAATTAAACCTATAGAAGATATTCCAAAAAAGTACCATCCTTTTATGAAAAATTGTATTAAAGGGATTAGTCCAAAAAAAATGGAAACTAACCGATACATATATTTTACCTCCTACTTTCCAACGCAGAACGTGGAAAAGATTTTATCCAGTAATTCTTCAGTATAATTTTCGCCAGAGAGTTCGTAGATCTTTTCAAGTGCTTTTCTTATGTCATACATAATTACATCGTTAGAAAAACCTTTCTCTAGCGAATGGATGGCGTTTAAAACGGACTCTTTAGATGATTCTAAGGCCATCTTTTGCCTTTGGTTAGTTAGAGTTGGCTCTTCTATGTTGACCTTTTCAAAAAACTTTTCATATATCTTATCTTCTAAAGTTTTAATCTCTCCGTTCTTTGCAGAAATTATAACAAAATCATTTGGATTTTTTTGTTTCAAAGAAAGATAATTGCTCTCTTTAAAATTAGGAGAATCGGATTTATTCAATACAATTATAACAATTTTATCTCCCAATTCATTTAATTTAGTATAAATTATTTCATCTTCCTGTGTAAAGGGGGTTGTGCCATCCAAGACAAACAAGATTAGATGAGAATTCTTTATGGAATTTATGGTCCTTTCTATTCCAACCCTTTCCAACGTGTCTTCTGTGTATCGTATTCCGGCTGTATCTATAAGTTTTAAGTATATACCGTTTATGTTCAGATTTTCTTCTATAGTATCCCTAGTTGTCCCAGGAATGTCTGTTACAATTGCTCTATCTTTTCTCAAAAAGGCGTTTAACAAGGTGCTTTTCCCGGAGTTCGGTTTTCCTACTATAACTGTTCTAACACCTTCAACGGCTATAATACCATTGTCAGCTTCTTTTAGTAGTTGATCCATACTATTTACGATATGAACTAATTTGTTTTTTAAATTGTGATCTTCAAATTCTATGTCATCTGGATAATCCATTTCTACCTCGATCTGGGCAGAGATATTTAGCAAACTGTTTTTTATGTTATTGATTTTTTCAGAAAGAGCATTTTTAAGTTGATTAAAAGACGCTTTTAAAGAGATTTCAGTCTCTGAAGTAATCACATTGTTTACAGCTTCTGCTTTTATGAGATCCATCTTACCGTTTAAAACAGCACGTTTTGTAAACTCTCCAGGTAAAGCTTGTCTTGCCCCATATTTTATAATTGTATTGAATACAGCATAAGTGATAAGTTTACCACCATGGCAAAATATTTCAAGCATATCCTCTCCTGTATAAGAGTGAGGTTGTGAATGGTATACCCAGGTAATCTCATCGACTTTTTCTCCTTTTTTATCGTAAAGCCAACCATAGTACATCTTCTTAGGGGTATATTTTTTTCTTTTTAATGCTTGATCTATTATGTTTTTAACGTGATTGCCTGAAATTCTTACCACCCCTATAGCTCCCGTGCCAATTGGAGATGAAATGGCAACTATTGTATCATTCAACATCTTTGTCACCTCTTATGAAAAAACCTTTTCCATGTATTTCATATGGTCTTTTGGCCCATAACTAATGAGCTCTTTCGTTTCTGGATAAAAAGTAATCTTTCTTGAATATTTATTGTATTTTTCAATGACAGGATTTACATTATTTTCGAATTTAAAAGATATGTATGTGTCTCCTATTTCTATCTCTTTAATTCCTTCCATATTAGCTTTAACTTTTATCAGAGCGTACTGAAACAATCTTTCTACTTCTTCTGGAAGTTTACCGTATTTATCGCGTATTTCAGACCTTATATCCTCAACATCATCAACTGTTTTAGCCACCGATATTCTTCTATATATTCTCATTCTTTCAATAGAATTAGAGATATATGATTCTGGAATAACTATGGAACCTTTTATACCTTTTATTTCTGTATAGGTTTGAGGTTTTTGAATCTCTTCTTCCTTTTTAATTCCATATTCGAATAAAATTTTATTCAACATCTCATGGTATAGATGGTACCCTATCGCATTAATATGACCTTTTTGCTCTATTCCCAATATATCCCCGTATCCACGAATTTCTAAATCTCTCAAAGCAAGCTTTAATCCACTTCCTGGTTCATTGTACTGTTTGATCGCTTCCAGCCTTTTTTTGGTTTGAGGGGTGACTTCTTTTTTAAAAAGAAAGTAGACAAAAGCTCTTCTGTTAGATCTTCCAACTCTTCCTTTAATTTGATATAACTGAGAGATTCCATACCTTTCTGGATCGTCTAGGATAAGGGTATTAACATTGGGTATATCTATCCCATTTTCTATTATTGTCGTTGATAGAAGTAGATCGATATTTCCATCGTACAACTCGTTAATAGATTTTATGAATTCCTTTTTTGGTGTTCCACCATGTACCATTGTTATCTTAACTTCTGGAACAAGGTTTTGTAATTTTTTGTACAGTTCATTTAATTCTTGCACTCTGTTGTGAATATAGATCGTTTGTCCGCCTCTAGATTTCTCTCTCAAAATAGCCGTACGTACTAACTTATCTGAATATTTCCCAATAAATGTTTGAATAGGTAACCTACCTACAGGCGGCGTCGATATCGTGGATATGTCCCTTAAACCGCTAATCGACATGTATAGGGTTCTAGGTATAGGAGTGGCACTCATCATAAGGAAGTTTACTCCCTCACTTAACTTTTTGAATTTTTCTTTTTGAAGTACTCCAAATCTTTGTTCTTCGTCTACTATCACTAACCCAAGATTTTTTACCTGCAGTAAATCTGATAATAAAGCGTGCGTCCCTATTACTATATCTACTTGGCCTTTTTTTATGCTTTCAAAAAGATCTTTCTTTTCTTTTGGTGTTTTATGACGAGTAACTAAAGCTATCTTAATTCCAAAAGGGTCCATTCTTTGTTTGAAATTTTCGTAATGCTGTTTAGCGAGTATCGTTGTTGGAGCTAATAGTAGCACTTGATAATTCGAAACAACCGTTCTGAAAGCTGCTCTTATAGCAACTTCAGTTTTACCAAATCCAGAATCACCTGACAACAATCTGTCCATTGGTTTTTCACTTTCAAGATCTTTCATAACCTCACTGATACTCTTTTCTTGGTCAGGTGTTTCAACGTAAGGAAAGGTTTCTTTGAATTTTTCTTCCAATTCAGAATCTCCGAATAGTTGTATCCCTCGTTGGTTTTCTCTTAATGCATAGATTTTTTGAAGTTCTTTGATCTTTAGTTTAATTTCTTCTTTTACCTTTTGCTTCGTATTTTTCCACCTTTTGCTGTTCAAAGAAGATATTTTAACTGATTCAGGGTCTCCGATGTATTTAGATAGTTTGTCTAACCTACCTACTGGGACATAGACCTTTGAATTATCTGAATATTCTAATGTTACAAACTCTCTCAAACCCAAAGGGGTCTCAACTTTGTTAACGCCGTGATATATTCCTATTCCATAATCTTCGTGTACCACCAAGTCCCCTTCATTTAGATCTTCCCAATCAAGAAGGGGTATATATTCCAACCTTTTGTCTTCCTTTTTGGGTTTGATAAAATAAATCTTTTCTAAGGTAAGTTTTACTTCATCGTATTTTATTTTGTTCAAAATTTCAAGGTTATGTCCTGAAAACATTTTATATATTTTTCGTTTTAGTTCGGTGTCACACATTTCATAATTTTCTTTTTCTTTTTCCGAATAAGATTTTATGATTTCTTCTTTGTTTATTAAATAAATATCTCTGTCTTCATTTAGATAACTTAATATTGTATTTTTATCTTTGTAAAAGATTCCTGGGAGAGTGTTGAATTGATCAAGAGTTAGTAGCTCTTTCCCATTTGCTTCATTAATATATTTTTTTAACCTCTCCTCGTAAATTTTTAAGTTGTTGCCAAATTTCAGGATTTCAGATCCGGGAATTATCTCTACTTCATTTAAATTTTCAATCGATCTTTGAGAATATGTATCGAAAAGAGATATTCTATCTATTTCATCATCCCATAATTCTATTCTTACAGGTTGTTCGTAAATTGGAATAAAAAAATCCCTTACAAAACCTCTTTTAGAATATTCTCCAGGACTAGTTACCTCTTCAGAAAGGTTGTATCCTAAGTTGTAAGGAACATTAGATTCAAGATCGAACGTATCTCCAACTTTGATCTTTTTGCTTACAAATTCATTTTTAGGTAAGGTGTACTTTATTAAAGATGAAAAAGTAGTTAAAATAGTAGCGCTCTTTTTCGTTAATAAGGCATATAATGTTTTCATCCTATTTGCTTTGATGTTTGGAGAGATATACAAATTTTCAAATGGAAATATGTCAAAATCCGGATAAATGAAAATCTCTCCATCCTCATCGAAATCTTGGAGATATCCATCCGGTAAAACTAAAATTTTCTGTTTGTTGACTTTTTTTATCGAGTTTAGAAAATTTACAAGTTCTTTTCTAATCAATTCAACATTACCTCCTGATAAACTTCAAATACTTCTTATTGTTCTCAGAATCAAAAAAAGCGGCACAATCAAAATAGTCAGTAATGTCTGCTTCATTATTTTTGAGAAAGCATATTAATTTTTCACCTTTCCAATAATAATTTATCTCTTCTGCTATAGGAACTTTAACATAAAAACCTAGGAACGATAGTTTTATCTTTTGTAATTTTTTTGATGATGCAATCTCCTGTGCCAACTGTAGAATGTATTCCTTCGAAACAGGTCTTTTTAAAACTTTTCTAATTGGTTTAACTACTATTTTTTGAGGCACACTTTCTTTAATATTAAATTCTATCATTTTTGTCGTATTTAGAATTGTATTCGTTGACATTGGCACGTTTATTAAACTAACCCCTATCTTAATTTCACTATCCCTTATATTTATACCAGACAAAGAAGAACTTTTAATTATATTAATCTTAATAAAATCCAAATTAATTATTTTTTTTGGTAAAAGTTGGTCTGTTTCTTCAATAAAGGTAATTCCCTCTTCAGTCGAAGGGAGTTCTGTTATCTTTACTAACTCGTTGATATTAACGGTCTTTATTTTTAGGTTTTGGGTTTTTGAAGGTAGAAGTTGAAAATTTATATTCTGAAAAGGTACGGAATTTATAGGGGTATCAAATGAAAGGTTAACTTGGTTAATAGTTATTTTTCTTTTGAGGAACATATATACACCAAAGCCTCTTTTAATCGAATAAATGGTTCAAAGATATCAAAAATTTCTATGTAGGATTTGATTTTCTTCAAAGTAAGAGAATCTAGCACTTTCGAAGAATAAAATCTTAGGCTAGAATTTTGATTCATGGGAATTATGCCCTCTTTTTCTTTAACCTCAAAGCCTTTATCACTGCTTACTTCCATTATATACATTATAACTTTGTCAATATCGATATAATTTATTAGATCACTGTCGTCCGTTAGTATTAAGTCCACGTTGTGAGGCGAGTATAATTCTTCGTTACTGAGTATTTGAAAGGCTAAATAATTTTTTAGGTTCGATCCATAAATTATTTTTTGGATTTTGGAAGGTTTTATTGGTTCTGTGTATTTAAAGGAAACAGGGATTCCATTTTCATTGAGAATCAATAATCCACCTGAAAACATTTCGTCTTCTGATTTGTATATTGTAAAATAACCTAACATAAATTTTTATTTCTCCTTCCATACCTGGACGTTAAGGGGTAAACCCCTTAAGATCCCCAAGTTCAAAATCAAAATCATTTAAAAACACAATTTGCATTTTGCAGCAAACAAGGCTTTGCTGCTTAAGATCCCCAAGTTCAAAATCATTTAAAAACATAGTTTGCACACTACGGCAAACAGAGCTCCGCCCTTTGACCCTTTTAAAAACAGACTCTTCTTTTGGAAACTTAATTGTTTATAGGATTTTCCTGTAAGCTGCGCTTAGTCTTTATTAGCGCCCCTTCGCCCCGCAGCCCGCCCATAAGGATAAAGAAGTTTCTGACCTTTTAACCCTTTCCTACACATAAGGATAGATACTTATAACCTTAAATCCAAAAGTTTACCTCTGTATTCATCTACCACATGCCTCTTTACAATGTCTTTGTTTTCATTACTTAAAGACCTCTGAGAGGAAATCCCAGTAGATGATTTATTATCAACATTTTTCTTTTCAACTTGGTCTTTATTTTTTATCCTTTTTTGTAGGTTTTGAGAATATTCACTCGCTTGTTTAACTAGTAACATATTTTTGGCTGCATCGTAAGAATGAGATATTGCTTGCACATTATTTGCAACATCTATAGATTTGGTTACCAATATTTGTAATTCGTGAAGTGAAGCCATATTTATTCACTTCCTTGAATCATTTTTTTTAATTTTACCAATATTACTGAATGCAACTGAGAAACCCTCGATTCGCTTATTTCTAAAACACTTCCTATTTCTTTAAAGGTTAATCCTTCGTTGTAATAAAGGGAGAGTATCAGTTTTTCTCTTTCTTCTAGTTTCTCGATACTTTCTTTTAATTTGTCATGTAAGATATCTTTATAAGCAAGTATTTCAGGGTCGTTTTCTTCCTGTATATATTCAAGCCAGTTCTCTTCTTCGCTGTTTAAAAAATATTCATCCAACTGAAGGATCTGCCTTTTACTCAAGGAGAACTTTATCTTGTCAACATCATTTTTTTCAATATGAAGTTTTTCTGCTACTGAATTATCGTCTATGTACTCATTATCTTTACATTCATAAATCAAATCTTCGTACTTTTTTACTAAACTCCTTATCTCTTTTGGAAGCCAATCTATCCTCCTTAGATAATCATACATAGAACCTTTTATCCTTTTTAAAGCATAGGTGTAAAAAGAAGTGCCTTTCTCCGGGTTGTATCTCTTATATGATTGAAGTAATCCTATAATCCCCTCCTGAATCAAATCCTCCACGTCTATATTTTTAGGTAAAGTGGTTTTTAAATTTAAAGCTATAATCTTTATTTTCGGCAAAAATTCCATTACCAATTGTTCTTCATTAATTTTGTATTTCATTCATTTGCCACCTTAAATTACTGTGATTTCAACCTTTTCTCCTCCGCCAACCTTCTTAACCTTTAGTTCTCCATTTGAAATGTTAAATTCAACACTTCTAGCTCTATTTCCTCCAGTATCTTCAGCGATTATTTTTATGTCGTTTTCTTTCAAAATTTGTCTCACAGCTTCAACGTTCTTAGCTCCAACATTCAAAGAATTATTGGAGTTTTTGAACATCGCTGCTCCTCCCGCTATCTTAGCTTCCAGATATTTAACGTTTCCACCTAAATCAACAATTCCATCTATTATCGCTTTTATACCTGTGTCTGCATATTTACCGATCTTTTCATCCTTTTTGCTGCTTCTACTTTCAGGAAGCATTACGTGGACTAACCCTCCAATGAGGTTTTTTTTATCTCGTAAACAAACCGCCACACAGGAACCTAACCCTAACGTGACCAAAATCGCCGGATTTTTATCTACTATGTATTCTCCAATTCCTATTATTTTTTTCTTGCTCTCAGTCATTATTCGTCCCCATTCCTAAGGTTTTTAATAATTTTAAAATATTTTGTTCGTCTGATAAATATATTAAGAAGCCTTTTACGTTCCCTTCATACTCTTCAATATTTATTTCTGTTCTAATTAGGATTACAAAATCGCTACCTTCAGTAACCATAAGAGAAGATTCAGAAACTATGGCTGTTAACATATCTACTGTAATTTTTGGGGGCAAAGAATGTATGTTCAAACCTGTGAAATTTGAAAGTGCGGATATATAAGAGCTACACATAATATTGCCAATTTCACCGATGGCTGAAGAAGTCATTTCATCAATTTGGGTTAAGTCTTCAGGTCTAGGAAGCATTAACAACTCTAAAATATTTTTAGTCTCTTCGGTTCCTAGCAGAAACAAAATTGCCCCATGCAGTTCCCCACCGATTTCTACCATCGACCCTGCTGTTATCTCTTCAGGATCAGTAAACTCCTCCCATAATTCTGAAAGAGGAATAATTTCAGCAGAAGGAACTGTGATATCAATTTTCTTGTTCAACATCGTTGAAATAGCTGTCGCTGCATTACCTGCACCTATGTTTCCTAATTCCTTCAATGCATCCAATTTTTGTTCGTTAATCTCATCATAGATGGACATTAAACTTCCCCCTTTTTAATCTAAAAACGGTACTGTATCAAATCTTTTTAAATAACTCTCGCTCGAATTTGAAAACAAACCTCACCAGTTCTTCTTCTTTTTCTCTTGTTAAGTTTAAAAACTTAATTCCATAAATGTATTCTCTACTTGTAGTTTTATCAATAAACCGAACAACCTCAGATTCTATGTTTTCGAGTCTGACTTCATTTTTTAAAACTAAATTTATTGTTATTCTTTGTCCGACTTTCATCTCTTTAGAGGTAACGATAGACAATCCTCCAGCACTGAAATCTTTAGTTATAAACCGGTATTTGGTAGGTTGAAGGTTCTCCTCAGTTTTACTATTTTCTTGGTCTTCTTTCAGATAAAAGGTACCTTCCTCTGAAAAAGGGATCCTAGCATGTTCTCGTCTTTGTACTCTAAAAATTATTTCAGGAATGTTTATTATAAGGTATCTGATATTCCCTTCTTTTCCACTACTATAAACTTTGCTTTTGAATAAATAAACAGCCCTTGAAGAGTATGCTCTTACTTTTAGATTTGTACCTCGAAAAATTTGCAGATATGCACCTTTAAAAATGGGCATTCCTATTTTAGCTAGATTACTGTTGAAGTCGTATTCGTAAAGAATACTTTTATAAACTCCTTGAATTCCTTTTTCTTGAATTTCCAAATCCAGAGGCATATTAGTGTATAAAACATTCTTTGAGCTTACTTTTTCGACAAAATCAGACATCTTAAACCCCTTTTCTATCTATATTCTATATCGCCCCTTCGCCTCGATGCCCGCCCTTCTAAGGAAGGAAGCTGTGGTCCTTTCGTTCCGAACATCAATGTCCTTTCCCAAACATCTCTTTCAATCTCTGCGTAAAATTAATATGGGAAGAGGTTTTGATATTGAGTATATCGGAGGTAATCTTTTTTATATCTTTCGAAAACTTACTGTTTTCTTTCAATGAAATCAAAGGTATCTGCCTCTTCACACTCAAATGAACGTTTTCATCGTAAGAAATTTCATGAAAGTTATTTATTTCTCTGTTTAAAAACCTTTTTGCGGTTCTACTTAAGACGGATTTAACCATCTCAACTTCGTTTTTATTTTTGATCATATTTAGAATTATCTCTATTTCCCCATTTACATTCAAAACCGATAAAGCTTTCAGCAAGGTGTAGGCGTTAACAACGGCTGTCGGTTCGGGAACGGTTATTAGAAAGATAGTATCCGAATTTAGATAAAAATTATTGAGTTTTTCGGAATAACCTGCACCAACATCTATTATAAAATAATCGACTTCTTTCAACAAATTTAAAAATTCATCCATGATCGAATCAGTGAAATTATTTTGAAAGACCTTCCAATCTGTGAAATCAAAACCGCTGCTTATTATTTTGACACCATACTCCGTATCTTGAACGCAATCGTTGAAGGTAACATTACCCCTCATATATTCGCTCAACGTGATTTTCACAGTATTCCCCATCAGAATAGAAGCGTTTGCGAAACCAGCATCCGAATCAAATAAAAGTATTCGTTTCCCATGTGTTGCTAGATCAGCAGCGATATTCACCGACAATACCGACTTACCAACTCCACCCTTTCCGCTTACGACTGTTATGATCTTTGTTTGTGTGTTAGAAAATTCTTCTCTTAAACTAGCTGCCTGATCTCGATATATACGGTTCATTTAAATACCTCCTCCACTGCTGAACGGGTCAGCCATTCTTTAGAAGGAAACTTCAAATCTTCAGGAACTCTTTGACCATCTGTTATCCCCAACAAAGGTAATTTAGAATATTCAAGAAAAGAAAATATTTGTCCAAAAGATGAGGTTTCATCCATCTTTGTAAAAATTAATGCGTTGGGTTTTAGATAAGAAAAATTATCGTAAATATGCATCATATCTTCACAATTTGTGTTGGAGGATACCAGCATTATATTGTAATCAGGCTCAACTACGTCTTTGAACACTTTGAGTTCACCCATCTGTAAATTGTTCTTATGGCTTCTTCCAGCTGTGTCTATTAGAATTACATCAAAATTCAAAAGTGATTCCAAAGCAATTTTAAGGTCAGACGGGGTATAACAAATGTGAAGAGAAATACCTAGTATATCTGCATAAGTTTTTAACTGATCTGTTGCAGCTATTCTGTACGTGTCGATTGTAATTAGTGCAATTTTTTTATTCATTTTTTTTAAGTTAGCGGCTATTTTTGCCAACGTTGTCGTTTTTCCCACTCCTGTAGGACCTATAAACATAACTTTATTCTTTATATCACCAAAATTTAAAATTTCTAAGCTTTGATAAAGTTTTTTTTCAAATCTGGTCCTTATAATTTCTTGATTTTTCCAATTTTCTTCTACTTTTAAATCATTCAATTGATTTAAAAAGGATTCAATGAAAACTCTTGAATACGATTTTTCGTATAGCTTATCCTTTATATCTTGAAGATAGAGATTGTTTGCTTCCATTTTTTTGTTCAACTTTTCAACCATATTCATTAGATCTTGTAATTTTAAACTATCTTTGATGCCACTTTCAGAAGGTTCCCTTTGGATGTGTTGATGATAAAATGCTTCTGCACTTTTGTCTATCTTAGAAGATATTTCTCTACTCGTTTTTATAAACTCTGTTAAATCATCTTTTGAATGTTTACCGTTGGATCCATTATCACTATTTAAGTACGATGGTTTTGCTATTTTTTCTTCTCTTTCTTTTTTTCTATAAAATTCAGGTGTATTCCTTTTTATTAGATCGTTTAGCGTATAGGTATTATTAGATTCTTGCGGGTGATTTTTGGATTTTTGAGGTTTGTTCTCAGAATTTATGTTTTCCTCACTCAAAACAGTTACTTCGATATATTTTTCTCCACCGATTCCAAAAAATCCACCTTTTTTCACTTTTTTCGTGTCTAAAATATAGGCGTCTTCCCCGAATTCTCTTCTTATCTTTTCCATTGCTTCAGAAATTGTCTTAACGGTAAGTTTTTTAATTTGCATTGGATCTCTCACCTTCTATTTTCACTATTTCATTCACGTTGAGAGAAGTATCCGAAGGTATTTCTTCGTATGCTATAATACTGATGTTTTGAATAAATTTTAAGATAAATCTAGCGAATGGATATCTTACGTTTTTGGAACAAATTAATATAGGATTAAAGCCTTTCATCATCATGTTTTCAAGAGATTTGGATATTCTTTGTACCAAAATATTTGAATATTCTGGTTCGAGTATTATAACCCTTCCCGAATCCGTTTCTCTTATTGATTCCGATAATTTTTTCTCTATGGATGGATCCAATGCGGTAACATGTAATTCTCCATCGTCAGACCTTAAATTTTCCGCTATTTGCCTACCTAAAGATCTTCTGACATACTCTACTAAATTCTCAATATTGTTTCCATATTTATCGACTGCCTCTATCAAACTCTCAAAAATTAGGGGCAGATTTCTTATTGAAATCCTTTCATACAATAGTTCACTTAAAACTTTTTTTAGTTCATGTATTTTTAGCATTGTTGGGATTAGTGTATCTACTAGATTAGCATAATTAACTCTCAATCCATCGATTAATATTTCTAATTCTTTTGTTCCAATAATTTCCTGAGCATATTTTTTAATGGTTTCAGAAAGATGAGTGGCAAAAACGCTGGGTGCGTCAACAGTAGTGTAACCTTTTTCTATAGCTTCCTCTTTTAAACTTTCGTCTATCCAGAAGGCTTCTAAACCGAAGGCAGGCTCTTTTGTCTTTATACCAGGTAATTCTTCAGAAGCCATACCTGAGTTTATAGCAAGAAGTCTGTCGGGGATCAATTCGAATCTACCAACTTCAACGCCTCTCAATTTAATAACGTATTCATTCGAACTTAATAGAACGCTGTCCCTTATTCGAATGGGAGAGATAACTATACCCAATTCATAAGCTAATTGTTTTCGAACAACGGTTATCCTATCCAATAGGTCGCCGCCTTGATCTGGATCAGCTAAAGGTATCAATCCATATCCAATGTCTACTTCAATTGTATCACCTTGTAAGACTTCTGAAACTTCTTCTGGAGTGGTAAGAGGTGGTGCAAAACCGCCAGAAACACCCCTGTTTTCAACTTTTGGTGCGGTTGAGCTTCCCATTCCTCCGCCACTCGAACCCGTTGTTTCAAATGCTAGCTGGCCTTCACTCACTCTACTCACGTAAGCTACAAAAAGTAAACTTCCTCCTAAAATCAACGATGGAAAAACTGGAATTGGTGTTAACATACCTAAAAATATTATTATTCCGCCTGCTATATTCAAAACCCTTGTGTCAGAAGTAAGTTGTCTTATTAAATCTACACCAAAATTATCTTTTGAGGCGGCTCTTGATACTATCATACCTGCAGAAGTTGAAATCAACAACGCAGGAATTTGAGCAACAAGTCCGTCACCAACGGTTAGTAGAGCAAATACTTCCGCCGCCTCTGCGATCGTCAGTCCCTGCTGTAACATCCCAATTATTAAACCCCCAACTAAATTTATCAGAGTTATTATTAATCCAGCTATTGCATCCCCTCTTACAAATTTACTAGCTCCATCCATTGCACCATAAAAATCGGCTTCTCTTCTTATGTCTTCTCTTCTTTGTCTAGCTTCTTCTTCGTTAATCAAACCGGAAGACATGTCAGCATCTATACTCATCTGTTTGCCAGGCATGGCATCCAAAGTGAACCTTGCGGCTACTTCAGATATTCTTTCTGTTCCTTTAGTTATTACAAGAAATTGTATTATAATAAGGATCAAAAAGATTATGATTCCCACAATATAATTTCCACCGACGACAAAGTCACCGAAGGCTCTTATTACTTTTCCTTCAAAATTTTTACCGTTTAGGAGTATCAAACGAGTAGACGAAACGTTCAACGCCAACCTAAAGATGGTCATAACTAGTAACAAAGATGGAAAAATAGAAATATCCAATGCCCTTTTCAAATATAAAGTGGCCAATAAGATTATAATAGAAACGATTATGTTCAATAGCTGCAAGAAGTCTAGCAAAAAGGTAGGAATAGGTATAACCATCAACACAACTATCCCCACGATAAGTATGGAAATTGCTACATCTAACCCTTTTATTTTATTAAAATTCATCGCTAACCTCCCAATGATTTAATAACTGAGTTTGTAGACATAAGCTAGTACTTCTGCAACTAAGGTGTATAGGTCTTCTGGTATTTCTTCGTTTAAGTCAACTTTCTCATAAATTTTTCTTGCCAAAGCAGGTCTTTCTAAGATTGGGATTCCATGTTTAAAGGCAATTTCTCTTATCTTAAAGGCGACTTCATCTTTTCCTTTTGCTACAACTATTGGAGCCTGCATTTCTTCAGGTTTGTACTCTATCGCTACAGCATAATGAGTAGGATTGGTAACAACAACGTCCGCTTCAGGTACTTTTTGCATCATTCTACTTCTTGCTAAATTTCTCATCAATTCTCTTTGCCTTTGTTTAATTTCTGGGTTTCCTTCTATTTCCTTTCGTTCTTGTTTGACCTCATAATTGCTCATTTTTAGCTCTTTTTTATATTCATATCTCTGGTACCAAAAATCAAATAAACTGAGAAGAAGTAAGGCTATTCCTAATTGAAACAGTATATTAATAACTAAATCAAAAATCACATTAAAGGAAAAAGAAGTTTCTTCCTCCGCCAACGAGAGTATCTTATACCAATTGGCTTTTATGATATTATAAGTTAACAACCCTAATATGGTTAGTTTTAAAAGAGACTTAATTAGCTCCACCACAGATCTTAAAGAAAATAGTCTTTTGAATCCTTTAATGGGGTTTATCTTACTCAGATCCAATTTTAAAGATTTAAAAGTAAATAAAAATTTGGTTTGAATCATTCCCAAAAGGGAAGAAACTACCACGGCAACAACAAAAAACAGTATCAATTTTATGTATAAGTTCATATGTGCCGTAATCTCATATCCAAGCAAATCTGTTGGTGAATAATCTAAATCTAAAGATAAATAATCGTAAAAAACCTTAAAAATATCATTAAGGAGGGGCTCAAATATTATCCACAAAAAAAGCGAAATTGACAAAAAACTAACTGCCATGTTAAATTCGTTCGATTGGGGTATGTTTCCCTCTTCTCGAGCTTTTTCTAATCGCCTAGGTGTGGGATCTTCAGTTTTATCTGGATCTGCAAAAAGTTGAAGGTTTATTGAAATAGAAGGATCATTGAATTTTTCATCCATTCTATTAGTTGAAAGAATAGAGTAGTAAACTGATCTTCCCAAATCAATATCACTCCTAAAAAAAGTAAAAATCCTACCAGTATTTCTAGTGGAATACCAACCATAAAAACATTTACCTGAGGTATCAATCTAGAAACTATTCCCAAAGCAACTTTCAAAAGGATCATAAATGCGATAAATGGCATCGAAAGCTGAAGGCCTATAGTAAATACATCGAATAATTTTTGAGAAAAAACCATAAATCCATCAGGTGCTAGAGTAAAAACTACAGGAACCTTGTTGAAGGAATCAATAATTATTGAGTATAAAATTAACGGCCCCTTAAGGATAAAAAAAAGCAACATACTGAACAAAAATGAAAGCTCTGAAATTAAAGAGACTTCGTCGCTAGTTACAGGATCGAAAACATTCGCCATTGCAAATCCCATTTGTATACCTATCGTTTCTCCAGCAAATTGAAAGGCATAGAACAAAATATTGGCTATTAACCCTACACTACTTCCAAAAACAAAATTCATCAACAAATAAAAAATTATCAACAAAGGAGGTGAATTTATAGGAAAAGTTCCGTTAACCTCAAATAGCACCAAATAAGAAATAAAAAGCGTTATAAAAACTTTCACATGAACTGGAACAAAACGAGTACTAAAAAAAGGAATAAAAAAAGTAATTCCAGCCAACCTAGCAAAGATGAAAAAATAAACCCATAGATGGTATGTCAGATTTTCCAGCACCACCTAAATCATTCCCAAATAATAAGTGAATAATTCGAATGAAAAATCTGATATGTTTTGCATTATCCACGAGAACATTAAAACCAACGAAAGAAAAGTTATTATAATTTTAGGTGCAAATGTCAACGTCTGTTCGTGAAGCTGTGTAACGGCTTGGAAGATACTAATAATCAACCCCACTGCTACACTTATTATTAAAATTGGAGAGACTACTTTTAGAAAGAGCATTATACCGTTTTCAAAAATCTCTATTAGTACCTCTTCACTCATGAGATCATCCTCCCACAAAACTCCTTACTAATCCTCCAATTAAGAGATCCCATCCGTTTACCATCACGAAAATCATTATTTTAAAAGGTAAAGAAATCAGAATCGGAGGTATCATGATCATCCCCATAGATAACAGAATACTTGCTACCACCATATCTACTATTATAAAAGGCAGATAGAGTAATATACTCATTTTAAAGGCGATTTCTAACTCGCTTATTGCAAAGGCAGGTACCAGAATTTGAAAAGGAGTTTCTTCGATATTATCTATCTCTATATTCATTGAAGATGAAAGCATATAGATATCATCTTCATTTTTATGTGCCACAATCTCTGAAATCATGAAATCTTTGAATTGCTGCCAACTAATTTGTATTGCTTCTTGATAGTCAATCTCATTTTGGTTGTACGGGATAATTGCCTCTTGATACACCCCATTAAAAACAGGAAACATTATCATTATGGTTAAAAAAAGGGCCAAAGCCAACATTACTTGATTTGGAGGAGCTTGCCTGGTGCCCATAGCCTGTCTCAAAAAGCTTAACACAACAACTATTCTTGTAAATGAAGTAAATAACATTAAAAACCCTGGGGCTAAGGACAAAACGGTTACGATTAAAAGTATTGTCAACGTCGGCGTTAAAGTATTAACTTCTTCATTCGGGTTTATCTGTATATCTACCCCTGGGAGTTGAAGAGTATTTTGAGAAAAAACTAAACTAAAAGATATGATAAAAAGAATAAGAGTTATTATCGTCTTTACTTTTCTGATTTTTCTTCTTCCCTTCCCCTTGAATTTTTATCTTTTTTCAGTATATTAGAAAAGGTTTCAAGAAATTTAGGGTGTTCATTCATAATTTCCTGAACCTCATCTTCTTCTAACTTTCTTATTATTTCACTAGAATTGGAAGTAGCCAATATAATGTAATATTCTTTAAAAACTTTCAATACTCCAACATATAAATTCCTATCTAGATAATATTTTTTTACCATCTTAACTTCTTTACTTTTAGGTCCCTTTTTTAATGTTTTAGCCAGTATATAATAAAATACCACAAGAAGTATGATGAGTAAAATTATGGCTACGAACCAAAATGACACATTAACCAAATTACTACTAGGAGTTGCATAGTCAGTGGGCATTTAAACTACTCCAACTTTTGTAAAGCTTCTATAACCCTATTAGCTTGAAATGGTTTCACAATAAAATCTTTTGCACCAGCCTGAATGGACTCTATAACCATAGCTTGTTGCCCCATGGCGCTACAAACTATAATCTTGGCGTTGGGGTCTATTTTCATGATTTCTTTTGTAGCTTGAATACCATCTTTAACAGGCATAGTTATATCCATCGTGACAAAATCGGGTTTTAATTCTTGATACTTTTCAACAGCTTCTTGACCGTTGCTAGCTTCTCCCACTACTTCATAGTTTCCTTTCGTTAAGATGTCTTTAAGCATCATTCTCATAAAAGCTGCATCATCTACTATTAAGACAGTTTTACCCATTAAAACACCTCCGAAGACTTTAAAATTTTTATTTTTTAAACTCGGCTTCTAAGATACTTTCTAAATCTAGATATACAATCAACCTATTTTCTATCTTTATAACCCCTTTAACTTTATCTGAGTAAACAGACTCTTTTGATTGAAATTTTTCTAACTTGGTGGGATCGATGGAAAGAACGTTTTCAACATCATCCACATACATTCCTATCTCCTCTTCGTTTATTTTTAACACAAGGATATTTTCATAAATGTGGTCATCGGGAACATCAATCCCTAAAATTTTAGTTAATTCGATAACAGGAACTATTCTTCCCCTTAAATTAATTAAACCAACTAGGAAGTATTTTGAATTCGGAACGGGTGTTACATCAGCCTTATCTACAACACTTTCTATATTCTCTACTGGCAAAGCATATTCTTGATCCACAATTTTGAAAGAAAGCACGTCTTCCATCATATATTTCCCCCTCTTTTACAACTATTTATATACTACTTTTGAAGATATAAAACTTGCTTTAGTGCCCCTTCGACCCGCAGCTAGGGTATTTAAATTATTTATTATATTAGAGAAGCTACATCCAATATTAGAGCTATTCTCCCGTCTCCTAAAATTGCACCTCCGCTAAACTCCTTAACATCATTCAGCAGAGATCCCAAAGATTTAATCACTATATCATCTTGACCTAATAATTTATCAACAACAACCCCATACTTTTTGTTTCCCACTTTCACAATAATAATATATTCGTTAGAAGAATCATTTTTCTTTTCATAACCAAATAACTTCCTTAAACGCACTATAGGCATCACTTCTCCTCTCAAAAGGAAGACTTCTTGACCTTGGACAACCTTTAACTCACCATCACTTATTCTTTGAGTCGTATCAATGTTGGCAATAGGTATAGCATAAACATGCTCATTTACAGTTATTAAAAGAGCTTCGATAATTGCCAAGGTAAGAGGCAAACTAATACTTATCTTTGTACCTTTTTCCTTTTTTGTTTCCAAAGAAATAGTACCCTTCAAACTCTCTATAGTGCTTTTAACTACATCCATTCCAACTCCTCTACCTGACAATTCTGTAGAAACTGTTTTAGTAGAAAACCCTGGTAAAAAGACGAAATTGTATATTTCCTCATCGCTTAATTTCGATGCTTCTGATGAGCTAGTCAACCCCTTATTTATAGCAGTGCGGAGTATCTCATTTTTATCGAACCCTTTTCCATCATCTTCGACTTCTATGATAACTCCGTTACCTTCATGCCTAGCTGATAACTTCAAAGTTCCGGTTTCAGGTTTACCTTTGGCCAAACGCTCGTGAGGGCCTTCTATACCATGATCTATGGAGTTCCGTAATAAATGAACTAACGGTTCACCTATTTCATCAACTACAGTTCTATCTAATTCTGTTTCTTCTCCTTGGATCACAAAGTTCACTTTTTTGCCCACCTCTTTTGCAAGATCTCGTACAAGTCTCGGAAATCTATTGAAGACAAATGCGACAGGAACCATTCTAATTTTCATAACAACATTCTGAAGATCTAATGTTATCCTTGAGAGTTGTGTTAAACTTTCATCTACTTCTTTTACATCGTACTTACTTAAAGTTTCAATGATTCTACTTCGAGCTATAACGAGTTCAGCCATTAAATTCATTAAATCATCCAATTTGTTTATATCTACTCTTATACTTTTCGAAAGCTTAACTTCTTTTTTATTGTTCTCTACACCCTTTTGATTTGATTCTTTTTCCTCGTCCTCATTCATTTCTTTTGATCTAAAGAGATTGTTCGTTGAAAATTCATCTACATAAACCGATTCCACTTCGGCAACTTTATTGACGAGTTCTGCTATCTCTCCAATACTTTTAGAGGTAACAACCCCAAAAATCAACTCTTTATCAAAATTCTCTTTTTCTATCTCTTCAACACTAGGATACGTATAAACTATCTCACAACCGTTGTCTTCTAATTTGTGATGTATAGCGTAAGCTCTTGCCTGCTTTAACTGTACACCGTCCTCTAAAATAACCTTCAAAATTAAAAAGTTTAGATTCCTTTCTTTTGCTTTTTTGAAAACATCCTCTAAAAGTTCTTTAGTTTCTTCGCCCATTTTGGAATAAATGTCGTTACTCTGTTTACCTGTATTTTCTTCTTTTTCAGTTGTTTTATCCTTAGGTGGTTTAGACGAACCAGCTAATTCTCCATATAAGTCAATTTTGTCCAACAATTTTTCCAGTTTTTCTATACCGCCATTTCCCCCTTGTGCTATATCTGAAATACTCTCTTCTAATGCATCAGAAGCTTTAAACAAAAAATCCATCAGATCATCGGTTAAGTCAATCTTTTTATTTCTTAATGAATCTAATACATTTTCCAATTTATGTGAAAATTTAGCCAACGTATCAAACTCCATTGTACCCGCCATACCTTTTAAGGTGTGGATTACTCTGAAAATATTGTTTATTATTTCTAGATTACTTTTATCTTTTTCAAGTTCAAGTAGAAGATCATTAAGTTCTTGAATATTTTCTTTAGATTCCTCTAAAAAGACATTTAAATACACATCGTAATTCGACAATTCTATCCCCTCCTATTTCAAAGTATTCTTACCCTTTTCTAAGGATTTTGATTTCGAACCAAATTTAAAATATTCCAAAAAGCATAGTAAGTGGCTCTTTTTCGAATTTCATCCCGTTCCCCTGAAAAAACTTCTTTTACGGCAACAAAATCTTGGTTAGTGAGAAAACCAAACCAAACTGTGCCGACAGGTTTTTGCTCACTTCCAGAGCTTGGCCCTGCTATGCCACTAACAGATACACAGATATCGCTTTCCATAATTTTCTTTAAACCATAGGCCATTTCTTTGACGGTTTCTTCGCTCACAGCTCCATATTTCCCTATCGTTTCTTTTTTAACGTTCAATAATTTTACTTTTGAGTCATTAGAATACGTTACCACTGCACCTTTAAGCACATTAGAAGCACCTGGAACGGATACCAATGTATCCGAAAGCATCCCTCCAGTACATGACTCAGCAAAAGAAAGTGTTTTTGAAGATCCCATTAATGCTTCAAATAAAGTATTTTCTAAATTTTTAAAACCAATAAAGTACTTACTAAATTGAGATAGTATCTTTTCCAATATAGGTTCGAAATTGTCATTTTTTTGCATTCTAATTCTTAAACTTGGACCAACATATTCTTCAATTTTAGTAGAGTAATCATAATTTTTTAAGATAACTGAAACCTCTTGCATTAACTCAGCTTCTGTTAAACCATAAAAATAAAGGGAATATTCTACATGATCTTTTTTCATATTACTTTTTAATTCATTATATATATACGTATCAAAGATTGCTTTCATCTCATTATATGGTCCGGGTAATAAATAAATAGTTTTACCTTTAACCTGAACTTTTTGTCCTGGTGCACTTCCTATTGGATTTTGCAGTATATCAGCATTTTTTAAAACGTAACTTTGTTTCTTTAAAATACTTAGGTGTTTTTCTGTTTTGTTGTAATAATACTGGTTTATTTTCTCAAATAAATCTTCATTAAATACAATATCTATATTACAACTTTCAGAAACAGCTTGAACTGTTAAATCGTCTTCTGTAGGTCCCAATCCACCTGTTATAAATATTTTATCACACATTTTTAATGATTCTTCAATGGATAATTTTATCAAAGATAAATCATCTTTTACATTCGTTATTTTTAAGGTATCATATCCGATGTTTTTGAGCTTTTCAGCAAGGTATTTTGAATTTTTGTCTAATATAATACCTTCTGTCAGTTCATTACCTGTTGCAATTATACAAGACTTCAATGTTGTCACTCCTAAATGTTTTAGCTAAACTAAATCACTATATTTTACCACAATTTTTTTCTTATTTTCATAATTTACTAATTTTCATATTTTTTGTGCTATCATTAAGCATTAAGGGGTAAACCCCTTAAGATCCCCAAAACCAATTTTCATTTTAGTAAAGATTTTTGCACAAATCAGCAAAAGGTGAACCCCTTAAGATCCCCAAATTCGCGTAACATCATTTACTGGGCAAATGAGAATATGGAAATTGTTTCTAAGGCATTATAAAGAATCATTTTGCACAAAGCTGCAAAAAAACATTGTTTGCACAATGCAACAAACTTAAAAAAGATTTTTTGCACAAATCAGCAAAACGGGTGGGCAGCAGGGCGAAGGGGCGCTAAAGCAAACAAGACTCCAAGCTCTCAAGCTTATTAAAAAGTTTCCAAAAACTTTATGATAAAAGGAGTAGACATGAAGAGAGATATAAAAAAAGAAGCAGAAAAGATCATACATATGTTTCCACGCATTAATTCTGAAACGGATCCTTTTAAGGTTTTAATTGAAACGGTGCTTTCTCAAAGAACAAAAGATGAAAATACCGAAAAAGCTTTTAAATCACTTTTTTCTCGTTACAAAAATGTTTTTGAGATTTCTAAATTGAATCCTGAGGAACTATATGATCTAATCAAGCCAGCAGGTATGTATAGACAAAAATCTGAAAGAATTATCAATATTTCTAGAATTTTAATTGAAAAATATAATGGAAAAGTGCCAGATGAATTGGAAGAGTTGATTAAGCTGCCAGGAGTGGGGAGAAAAACAGCCAATATAGTTCTGTATGTATCTTTTGGTAAAGAAGCACTTGCAGTTGACACACACGTACATAGAATTTCCAATAGGCTCGGTTGGGTGAAGACAAAAACACCAGAAGAAACGGAAGTCCAATTAAAAAAAATTATACCCTCTGAATTATGGGGGCCACTGAATGGTTCAATGGTGAATTTTGGTCAAAAGATTTGTAAGCCAATTTCTCCAAAGTGCATGGAATGCTTTTTGAATGAAGTCTGCCCTTCAAAAAGGGTATATAAAAACAAAAGCCGGTAAATTAATACCGGCTTTTGTTTTTTTAAATCAAACCTTAAGGCATGATTATATTTCCATTATTTTTGCCTTTCTCTTTTTGGTTTTTTCCAATGCCTGCTCTTTCTAATTGATTTAAGAGCTCTGGGGAGGCTATACTGATGTTACCTGCAGCATCCTCTTGCTCAAGTAACTGTTTCATTTTTTCTTGATATTCTGCCATTCTTTTCTTCAAACTCTCTAAGTCATTATCGATCCATTGTATTATTCCCTTTGAGATTTCTTCGATTCTTTCATCGCTTAAATCCATCTTATCTTCACTTAGTTCATTTAAAGCACTTACTTCTTCTTTTACAGATTCTTTCACTTTGTCCTCATCCAACAGGTCATTTTTCTTGATTAACCTTAAAGCAACATTTGTTCTAAATTTTAAATCTTCTATAGAAACTTCTAAACTTTCTAAACGTACCATCAATGCTTGTAAAAGCTGGTCTAAAGAAACTTGCATTCGAATGCCTCCTTAAAATTTAACTTTCTTGCTTAATTATACCATAATATCTTTCAATTAAAAAACTCGGATTTCAAATCCCTTGTCATTAATTCGTAAATAGCCGTTTTGGAATCTACACCTTCATATAGCACCTGATAGATTTTAGTAGCTATAGGCATTTCAATTTCTTTTTCTTTTGCGTCATTATATACAGCTTTAGCAGTGTAAACTCCTTCCACCACCATCACCATCTGTTCCAGAATTGTTTTCAATGGCATATCTTTTGATAGCATTTCTCCAACGTACCGATTTCTGCTATGTGAGCTAGTACATGTTACAACAAGATCTCCAATCCCCGCTAATCCCATGAACGTTTCTTTGTTTCCTCCATAATATGTTCCATACCTAATAATCTCAACCAAAGAACGGGTAATTAAAGCCGCTTTTGTGTTATCCCATTTTCCAAATCCATCTATTATACCCGCACCTATTGCATATATGTTTTTTATAGCACCGCTAATTTCTATTCCTATTAAGTCATTGTTAGTATATACCCTAAAAGTTTCGTTGCTAAAAATTTCTTGTATATATTTGTTAACCTGACTGTCTCTACCTGCAACTACAACCGATGTAGGAACATCTTTTGCTACTTCTTCTGCATGGCTGGGACCACTTAGGGTACAATAATTAAATCCTGATAGGTATTCCTCAAAAATTTTACTCGGTATTTTTCGGTTGTTAATTTCCATACCTTTTGATAGATTGACAAAAACGATATCTTTATTTATAAAAGAGTTTTTCTGAATTTGGCTTAATACCTCTGATATATGTTGAACAGGGATGGCTATAATTACAATTTGTGCGTTTTTTAGACTTTCATTTATATCCCCTTCAACATTTATTTCTTTTGAAGGAAGTTTTACGTTAGATAGATAGCGAGGATTACGTCCTTTTTTTATTTCTTGTAGGAGTTTTTTGTCTCTATCCCAAATTGTTACTTTTTGATGATTATCTACTAAATGCTTTGCCATCGCGGTTCCCCAACTACCTGCTCCCAAAACAGTTATATGAGACATTAATTCTCTATCTCCTTGGCGATTATATTCACCGCTTCCTTAACAGCAGGGGTTCTATAAGCTTTTGCTATATCATCTAATTTTATTAGCCAACCTTCTTTCATTTTGCTGACATTAACAAAATAACTTTGAATATACCCTTCGTCTTCAGAAAAAACCTTCACTAAATATTCTGAACCATCTAATTTAGTATATATGTCCTTTATAACTATAGTTTTATTTTTACAAGATTTTTTAAATCCAACTAAAGATTGTAATTTATCGAAATCTACTTTCTTGATTTTCTGATGAGGCAAATCGAAATCCCCTTCTAACAATCTTTTTATTGTTTTTTTGCATCTTTTTTGTGCAATTAATAAATACTTTTTTCTTCCTTCATTTTCCCATTTTTTTTCGTATCTTGTTTTGAATGGTAACTGATTAACTTCGGAAATATTTTTTACTTCAAAACATCCGTTGTTTAAAAATTTTTCTTTAACATCAGAAGCATACCAAAAAACGTCGGTTGTTAAAATTACTTTTCCATCTACTTCTTCTAATACCGACGATAAGGTGTCTATAAATTTTTCGTCAAAAAGACGGTTTTTTGCGTGCTTACTTTTTGGCCATGGGCATGGGAAGTTAACTATTACTTTATTAATCGAGTTGTCAGAAAAAAGCTCCCTAATAGCGAATTTTGCATCTTCAAGAATTATTTGTATGTTATTTAAATTATTTTGAAAAAGCTTCTTTTTAATTTTGTGACAAGAAGTTAGAGATGTTTCTATGCCAATGTAATTATAGTTATTATTCTCTTTGGCTAAACTTACTAAAAACTCTCCACCACCAAATCCAATTTCAACTATTAACTTATTGCTATTTCCAAAAATTTTATTCCATTCTAGAGGATATCTTTTTATGTCCTTTGGATTTATTTGATACATTTGTAAATAAGAATAAGAACTCAAAACTTTATTACCTCCCCAAAATGGGAGCTATAATTGTAGTGATTGCAAACATCCTCAATTACTCATTTACAGGGGAACTTTCTGGCGCCATTTCACCCAAATGTTTTTTAACCTTTAAATGTAATTTTGATTTTTTCCTTGCTGCGTAATTTTTATGTACAGCACCATGTGATTTTGCAGTGTCAATAATTTTAAAAGACTTGCTTAATAACTGCATCAATTCTTCCCTTTCGGCATTTTCTTGAATTTTCTTGTCTATTTCCTTAGAAATTTCCTTAATCCTCTTTTGATATCCACGATTTTTTTGTCTTCTTTGCTCTGATTGCCTAACCCTTTTTTCTGCTGATTTTTTATTTGGCAATTTTTAAAATACCTCCTCAACTTTTATTTTTTTATTGTTGAATTACAAACCTAATGCCGCTTTCAATTCCTTAACTTTATCCAATTTTTCCCATGGGAATTCTACATCTTTTCTTCCGAAATGTCCATAAGCAGCAGTCTTTTTGTAAATAGGTTGTAATAGATTTAAGTTACTAATTATTGCGGCAGGTCTAAAATCAAATATCTCTTTCACAACTTTATATATCTTTTCTTCATCAACTTTTGCAGTACCTTTCGTATCAATATTTATTGAAACAGGTTGTGCAACACCAATTGCATAGGAAAGTTGAATTAAAACCTCATCCGCCGCACCACTTGCCACCAAATTTTTAGCTACATACCTTGCCATATAAGTAGCGGATCTATCTACTTTGGTAGGATCCTTTCCTGAAAAAGCTCCTCCCCCATGTGGTGCCCAACCACCATATGTATCAACGATTATCTTCCTTCCGGTGAGTCCTGTATCAGCTTGAGGCCCGCCGATTACAAATCTTCCTGTAGGATTGATAAGGATTTTTGTATTTTTTGTAAAAAGATTTTCCGGTATGACTGGAGTTATTACATGCTCTTTTATTGCTTCTTCTAACTCTTGTCTTTTTATATCAGGCGAATGTTGAGTGGAAATGAGTATAGTCTCTATGCCTAGCGGTTGATTATTTTCATCATATTCTACTGTTACTTGAGTTTTACCGTCTGGCCTTAAAAAATCCACGGTATTCGATTTTCGGACATCGGATAATCTTTTTGCAAGTCTGTGAGCTAAGAGAATGGGTAAAGGCATATAAGCATCCGTTTCGTTTGTAGCGTACCCGAACATAATGCCTTGATCTCCTGCTCCTATTTTTTCAAAAGGATCTTCTTCTTCTTTTGATTTAACTTCGAAGGATCTATCAACCCCCAATGCTATATCAGGTGATTGTTCTTCAATAGAAGTAATTACAGCGCATGTTTCACCATCAAATCCAAATTTAGCTCTGTTATAACCTATATCTAGAACAGTATTCCTGACAAGCGTCGGAACATCTATATATGCAGTAGTTCTAACCTCACCAGTTACTACAACTAGCCCTCTTGTCACTAAAGTTTCTACAGCACATCGGGCATTTATCTTATTTTCTTCAGGTTCTTTTTCCAGTATAGCATCAAGTATTGTATCAGAAATTTGATCACAGATTTTATCAGGATGACCTTCCGTTACACTTTCACTGGTAAAGAGCATTTTTTTCACATTTTAGCCTCCTTCATTTCTTCGAGTTTTTCATTGTCTTTAGAAATTCCAAAACTTTGTGTTAGCGTCGGACGTTAAGGGGTAAACCCCTTAAGATCCCCAAGTTCAAAATCAAAGTTTTTTGCATAGATCTGCGGAAAACATCATTTGCTACGCAAATGAGAATTAGGATGTTACTTCTAAAGCATTAGGAAAAAGCTTTTTGCATAAATCAGCAAAAAAACATAGTTTGCACACTCCAGCAAACGCTCCACACCCTATTCGAATTATCTTTAGAATTCCACGTGGAAAATTATACCAAAAAAATCAAATTTCTCAAGTGAATAATACTCACTAATTGTTAATTTTTAAAAATGAAATTAACATTTCTTATGGTTTTATGAACTTCAATTTATAAACTTTTTCATTACCCCATATGTCCTCTAAAACAATTTCTCCATTTAAAGTTGCAGAGGTATCATATGAAAGTGCAGAAAAGTCATTGATAACTATTGGAGATAAATAGTCGTCCGAGTACATTTTCAACCAGTATATGGAAGATGTTGAACCATATCCAAATAAAACATCAGCTTTGTATACTTCCGACTCTTTGATCTGACTGAAATCCAATTTATAAGTTAAAATACCGTTGATATACATAGAAACTTTTTTTGGAAGAATAGTAGAGTTATCTCCTAACTTTTCACGTACTCTAATGTCTATTCTTGGATAATTACCTGTATATTCTACAATGGTTTCTCCATTTTCTGTAACTTCAAAATATTTGTTATTGGATCTAATTCTCATTAATTCCAAAGACTTCTCCCTTGGTTCATGGTACTCTAAAAACTCAAGGGGATCGTAAATGACCAACTCATCTCCGGACTGTTTTAAAATCTCAAAATGTAAGTGAGGAGCTATGGCTTCTCCTGTATCCCCCGAATAAGCTATAACCTCATTGAGGTTTATTGGAATTTCGCCTATGGGAAAAATAATTTCTATCCTTTGATTCCCAAACTCGTTTTGAACTAATTGGGCATATTTAGATATTTTATCAGTGAAGACACTTAAATGCGCATAGCCACTAATTAAGTCAGAGTCTTCATGGTATAAAAATATTGTATTTCCGTAAAGAGGATCGTTTAACCAAATCTTATAAAGAGAACCCTCAGCTGCCGTGTAAACAGGTTCTCCCTTTCTGTTAAAAGTAGAAAAGTCTACCCCTGTATGAAAATGTGGATCCACTCCAGTATCTCTGTATTCGCCAAAAGATGCGGTTATGTATGAGTTTTTTATAGGTGGCTGAAATAGTTGAGAAATAGCAAAAATAGAAAATATTAAGATGTACAAAGATATCAAAAAAGTTTTTTTCAAATTAATTCCCTCCAAAGTGTTTTTGACTTTATTGTGTAAAAAATACTAGAAAACTACCCCTTGTTTCATGGGGCAGTTTTTAATTTTCCTATTTTTACTCATCTTTGGATGTCTGTTCCTGGAAAAGTTTTATATATTTTGAAGGTGCCATCATTTTTATGGCATGTTTATAAACCAAGGATTGTTCACCGTTTTTTTCCAATAAAACCGTATAATCATCAAAAGATCTCACCACTCCGCTTGTTTGAAATCCCCCTTCTAAATAAATTTTTACTTCTATCTTGTTAATCCTCAGGATGTTCAAGAATCGGTCTTGCAAATTAAATTTTTCTGCCATGTTATCACCCCTCGTATCAGAAATTAAATATACTTTCTTTAGAAAATATAAAATTTGCTATAGCTCCCCTTCATCCCGCAGCCCACCCTTCTAAGGAAGGGACCTGCAGTCCCTAGCCCAGCTGTGAGGGAGGGCTTCGCCCTATGACCCATTTAAAATCAAAATCTTACTTATAAAACTATCTATAGCGCCTTTCATCCCACTTCCCATCCATAAGGAAGGCAGAATAAGGCTTTTCCCAGCCCTCGACCCATCAAATAAATTCACTTAATATTTGATCTACTACGTCTTCTTGAGTTGTTTGACTCAAATTAATCCATTTTGCAGATCCTATCTTACGAAAGTATATTATTTGTCTTCTTGCATAGTTACGAGTGTTTACTTTTATTTGGTGAATCATTTCATTAAAATCGATTTTCCCATATAGATATTGTATCACTTCTTTATAACCTATGGTGTTTAAAGAGTTAAGAGTTGTAGAATACCCTAAAGACAAGAGATTTTGTACCTCATCTATCAGACCTTCATCTATCATTTGATGGACTCTTTTGTTTATCCTTTCATGTAATTCTTGCCTTTCCCTATCTAGTACGATTATATGATAATCAAAAGAATTGTCACTTTGCCTATTTTCCTTTACAATTTCCCCCATTTTGATACCTGTTACAACATAAATCTCTATTGCTCTAATGATCCTTTTCAAGTCGTTTGGATGTATCTTTATAGCTCTTTGTGGATCCAAATCTACCAATATCTTTCTCAAAACACCAGGATTATTTTTTTCTAATTTTCTTAAATAAGTCCTTAAACCATAGTCAGATTTTACATTCAAAAACCCTTTTCTCAGAGCATCAAGGTATAAACCTGTTCCTCCAACTAAAATTGGTTTATTTCCCCTACTTAGTACTTCACCAATCTTTTTTTCTGCCATTTTTTTGTAGTCAAAAGCTGTAAAATGGATGCGTGGATCTATTGAGCCAAACAAGTGATGTGGAATCATCTTTTTGGTTTCTTCATCAGGCATAGCGGTACCAATTATAAGATTGCTATAAATTTGTCTAGAGTCCATACAAATTATTTCACCATTAATTCTTCTGGCTATCTCGATTGATATTTCTGTTTTTCCAACAGCCGTTGGACCTGCTATAACTAAAACTTTGTTCACTTTTCAATCACTCCGAAAAATACACCACTTTTTTTACTTCCGATTTTTTTATCGAAGTTGTATAAATCCCATACACTGTCGTTAGAACGTGCTTTGATTACCACTTTTTTCTTAGCAATTTTAATCATCTTTTCTAAATCTTCTCGTGTTATTTTATCGTATCGGGCAAACTTCCTCAAAGGATTTATAGAACTTGATTTGTATTGAGGATTCTCGAACATAGGATCACAATAAACGACATCGTAATTTTCTTCTTTTTGCTCGTTTAGAAAAATTTTATAATCTGAATTGATAATTTCGATCTTTTTTGAAGCTTCTCTCATCCAATTTTCTTTATAATCGTAGTTCGTTATATTCTCTACAACCACCGCATATATAGGAAAAGAAGCCTCTAAGCCTACTACTTTATCACAAAAATACGACAGTAGTAAGGCATCACTTCCAAGGCCAAGGGTTAAATCAAGTATAATATCGTTTTTTTGTGGAGACACAGCGTTTATTAAATAATCAATTCCATTCTTTAAATAATTGTTTAATCTTATTTTGGAAACAGAAGGATGGAAAAATAATTTTCCATCCTCCCATTGAAAGTTCAGCGATAGTTTCTTATCTATTACAAAATAAAAATTCCCTTCGTTCATTCGGAGCTTATTTCTGTCTAGGTACACACCACCGTATTTGTTGGCTAATTGCAACGCTTTTTCTATTTGTTCTTTGTTTGGTTTATGGGAAGTTGTAAAGATCCATTTGCTGGAATTCTTCACCATTTATTATAACTCCTTCGTCAGCTAATCGATTTTTTAAGTCCAATAGGACTTGGTTTCTCTTCAGGATTTCATCATTCAGTTCTTTTTTTCTTTTTTCGATTTCATTGTACTGTTCTTTTAAACTGTAATACAAATTTATCTGTCTATATATTTGGAAGGAGACGAATCCCAATATAAATATTAGAGCGCTTAACAATAAAAGTCGCAAAATGAAAGAAATATTCGGTTTTTTATGATCGAACAATTGTCTTTTCTTACTTTTATTTTTATCTAATTCAATAAATGGGATTGCACTCACTTCCTAAATTGAATCTTATGTTTAACCTTTCAAACCGGTTCTTGCTATACCTTCTATAAAATATCTTTGTAAAAATATAAACAAAATTACTATAGGGATCATAGTAAAAGTAGATGCTGCCATTAAAAGATTGTAGATCTCTCCTGCATCGGTTCTAAAATTTTGTAATCCTACTGAAAGTGTTCTCATTTCAGGACTTTTGGTGACAATCAAAACCCATAAAAAGGCATTCCAACTACCTACAAACTTTAGCAGAGCGCCTGTTAAAATTGCAGGTCTACTAAGAGGGACCATCACAGTCCATAAAAATCGCCAACTTGAAGATCCGTCTATCTTAGCAGCATCCCATAACTCGTTGGGCACAGTCATAAACTGTTGCCTGATCAAAAATATGGCAAAAACACTAATCACCCACGGAACAATCAGAGCATAGTAACTGTCTATCCAAGAAAATTTACTAATAGTTATGTAATTTGGTACTAATAAAACCTCTCCTGGTATCATCATAGTGGCTAAAAAAGTTATAAAAATAAAATCCTTTCCCCAAAAATTAAGTTTTGAAAATGCAAATGCGGCCATCGAGGCGAATATTACTTCTAAAACGGTGGTTATTAGAGAAACGAAAACCGTGTTTATGTAGTACCGAGAAAATGGAGCACCGTTCCATGCGTCCACATAATTTTGAAATATATTCCCTAATACCTGATTAAAAGAATATTCAACTTTTCCAGAAGGTACATCATCAAGCAACCAAATTGATGGTACATTTACTGTATATAATTCAACATTTGAATTGTTTTTGTACAAAATTTTATCAACAAAAGGTGGTGCGCTTACAATAGTTGCATTGGAGATCGTATCAAGGAAAAACCTATCGAAATCCTTTAATATTTTATCATATTCTTTCCTTTTTTCCAATATCCTCTCGAATTCTTCTTCTTTTCCTTGAATGTTTTCTACTAAAAAGTTGTAATCAGATTCTGAGAGTACAGTCTTGGCTTGCTCAAGAGTAACTTGATTCTGTGATAACGTTCTAATAATGTTTGTGTATATTGAGAGGTTTCTAGGGTCTTCTAATAATGAATTACTCACATCATTTACGAAATCGTTCTCAAGATATGAAACGACTTCTTGATTCAAATTATCAATATTTTTTTCGTCAGCCAATGAAATCACAATTTGTTTAAATGACTCTGGATATGCTGTTTGCTGGATACCTTCCATGATATTTTGATACTTTGTTTCGTTCGTAGGAACGTCGAATATTATGTCCACATCTTCAAAGTTAATATTTTGTTCCTCGCCATATTTTTCGTTAAAATACATATAGAAAGTTAAAGTATTGATATCTTTCATAATGGGTTCATAAATATTTCTTTGAATCATAGTATTGGTGTTGGATAGAATTTCATCTTCAAAAGTTTGAATCTCGGATAAAAAATCGGCAAGTAAATTGATTAATTCTTCTACCTCGTTTTCGCTAATTATTCTTAACTCTGCTGGATAGGAGGAGAGTTGTGAATTCAAATCGTTAGCTTTCAGTTTTATCGTTTCCAAATAATCTGAAAATATTTCTTTACTTCTTTTAATACTTTCTATTTGACTTTCTGTCATATTTGGGTTCGTTCTAAAATACGGTAAGATATTGATATTTCTTTCTAGGGTTATATCTATAAAATTTTGAATTGTGCTTATACTTTGTTGTATCCTTCTTATTGTAGTGGTCTGTTTAAAATAGCCATCTTCTTGGGAGAAAAGTCCAAAGTAAATACTTTCAAAGTTATCAAGGGAATAATCTTCTACAGCAAATAAGCTCGCTAGATCTTCTCTTAATTCAATATTTGAAACATAATCGTAGATATCAGTCATCATATCTTCGATACTTGCTTTTTGAGCGTAATCAATCTCGTTAAAAGTGAGTTGTACTCTTCCACGCCTTACAAAGTCTCCATCTATTTCATAGACCAATTTATAAGGATTGTAGCTGTCTTGGGTTGATAAAGTTCTAAATTCAGCTAAACTTAAGCCTGTTCTTGGGGAAGGTTTTGAGGGAATTGATTTTAAATTTAAATCCCATTCATTCTGAAAATTTTTTGTTGTCCATGTTGGAGGCCACAAGTTGATTTCACTACTTGTTTTCAAAGAGGTCATTATCATCCATGCAAAGGGCAAGAGCATAACTATTGCGCCACCTGCTAACAGTAAATAAACTATCAAAGTCCAAAGTGTTTTAATAAACTTTGAATAATTCAAGTATAATTTCCTCCTTTAAGATTCGTAATGTATTCTACTTCTGCTACTTCTCATCTGAAGGATTGTAAACAATAGAATAATCCCAAAAAGTACGTAAGCAGCAGCACTAGCTCTTCCCATCCTTTGTTGAACGTAAAACATATCATACACGTAGTAAACCATTGTCATCCCACTGTTGTTGTAAGGTCCAGGCATACCTACATAGAGGATAAAAATCTCATCGAAGACTTTAAATGCCCCGATCATCGCAACTATAATTATAAAAAAAGTTGTAGGAGATAATAAGGGTAAGGTTATAAACTGAAATTTTTGAAAAGGTGTGGCTCCATCAACTTCAGCTGCTTCATAGTAAGTTTTATCAATATTTTGCAGACCTGCCAAAAAGATTATTGCATAATATCCTACCATTTTCCAAATAGAGATTATGGCGACGGTAGGAATCGTAAACTTCTGATCTTTAAGCCATGGAATCTTTGAAAAACCTATTTGAGTTAAAATATAATTTAATAAACCATTGTCATTGAATATCCATTGCCACACTAGAGAAATTGCCACTACACTTGTAACAAAAGGAATAAAATAAACCGTTCTAAAAAAAGTCTTGCCATATAATTTTCTATTCAACAATAAAGCTATTAACAAGGCAAAAAGAATAGTTATAGGCGTGGAAAGTAGAACATAATAAGTGGTATTCCATATCGCTTTTATGAATAACGACTGTTCCTTTGCTAAGCTCAAAAACTTAATAATTTCAGGCACTCCCAAGGAGTAAAAAGCTATCCACAATCCGATGAACGTGATTATTCGAAGAAAAATTTTATTGGACATTTGATCGATAAAGTGCAAAGATAATAAAATTGTGTAAACTACAACAAGAATTAAAGCGCTCACTACATTAAGGTACTGTATCGAATTAATAGTTAGCAAAGCAAGTATTCCTAATATACTCATAGAAATAATTAAGTATTTTTGACGAGGGTTTTTTATCTTTTTTAGGTCAAAGATTAAATGTATGATAAAAATAGCGGTCATAAAGATTAGAAGTGTATTGAAGAATGCTTCGTTGAATGTTATATTCACAGGTTGATTTAATTTAAATAGTTCTATATAATTCTGAAATCCAATGAATATTGGATTATCTTGATTTTGGAAATCCCACTTGAAAAAACTCAGATAGAAGGAATAAAAAATAGGCCAAAAAACAAATATCCCCAGAACTACAAAAGAAGGTAGTAGATACAAATAAGCTGAAATACTTTCTTTAACTTTCCTGTATTTAACAGGTTTTAAATATTTTTTCGATAACATTCTGACTAAAAGCAAGGAAAAGACGATCAATAAAACATAAAAGATGATGGCGTATTCAGCTTTTAACAATATTTTCTGCCTCCCGCTGTTTAGTTAAATCTAGTTGTACCTTTGGTATATTTCGAATAACTTTTTCAACGTTTGTTCGAATGGGGCTTTTTCTTCTATTCTCTGCGTTAAAAAATTATTTATATTTTCAATTTCTTCCAACGCGATATCTACTTTTTTATTACTCCCCTTCTTATACGCACCAACTTCTATTAAATCCTTGGAATTTATATAACTTGCGTAAATATCTCTAATAAACATTGCTGCTTTTAGGTGTTTTTCATCTACTACTTCTTTCATCAACCTGCTTACACTGGAAAGAATATCTATTGGGGGATAATGAGAAGAATCTGCGAGGCTTCTTGAAAGAACAATATGACCATCAACTATACTCCTTACAGCGTCTCCAATTGGATCGTTCATATCATCGGCTTCAACCAATACCGTATAGATCGCAGTCATACTTCCTTTTTGTGAGTTTCCAGCTCTTTCTAAAATTTTTGGCATATTTGCAAAGACGCTTGGTGTGTATCCTCTGGTGGTTGGTGGTTCACCAATGGAAAGGCCTATTTCTCTTTGAGCCATAGCCCATCTAGTGATTGAATCCACCATCAATAAAACATTGTAACCTAAATCTCTAAAATACTCTGCGATAGTGGTGGCTGTGTAAAGAGCTTTGACTCTGAGTAAAGCAGGTGAATCTGAAGTTGAAACTATCAAAACGGATTTTTTTAGTCCATCCTCCCCAAGATCTTTTTCAATAAAATCTTTAACTTCTCTTCCTCTTTCTCCTATCAACCCAATAACGTTAATATCTGCTTCGGTATTCCTGGCTATCATTCCCAGTAAGGTACTTTTTCCTACGCCACTTCCTGCCATTATTCCAATTCTTTGACCTTTACCAAGGGTTAAAAAAGCATCAATTGCCCTTACTCCTACAGATAAAGGTTCTTTAATCCTGTTTCTTAAAAGAGGGTTAGGCGCGGGGCTATATATGCTTTTACTCTCGTAACTCTTTATTTTGGAACCATCCATAGGCCTTCCTAAACCATCCAACACGTGTCCTAAAAGTTCTGAACTAATTTTCACGTTGATTTTACTATCTACTCTTTCTACCGGCGCCCCCACATAGATACCACTGACATCTTCTAATGGCATCAACAACACTTTATTGTCGGAAAAACCTACGGTCTCTGCAAAAATCTTTGAGCCATCTTTCAATTTTATTCTACATAGATCCCCTAAAGCAACACTGGGGCCGATTGATTCAATAGTAACACCTATTATCCTACTAATTTTACCATCAAGCTCAAATAGAGGTCTGTTTTGTAATTTATCAGTAAAATAAGATAAAGAAGAAGAAAAATCATTTATTTGCATTTATAGCTTCCTCCAACATGTTCAAAATGTCTTCAAAAAATGTTTGAGGAGTCAGATCGAAAATTCCTTGATCTGTTTCCAGAACTATTTGATTATCTTTTAAAGAAGGGTCTTCAACTATATAAAAAAAGTCAGAAAACCTGTCTCTTATTAAATTCGCGTATTCTTTATTGAAAGAAGGACTTATTTTAATTTTGGAATCTTTCAACGAGGAAAGCTTCTTTTCAAAATTTTGAAAAATAATTTCCACCCACTGAGGGAAGTTAATCTTTTCTTTAAGATATCTTTCGACGATAGCCTTTATAGTGTTTTCACAGAAAATCAAACTCTGCTGTGACAACTCTTTGATATAAATATCATACTCTTTTGATATCCTTTGAATCTGAGCTCTAACCTTTTTGAGTTCTTCTTCGAGGACCTTCTTCTTCTCTTCAATATATTTACTTTGCTCTTCTTTTAATTTTCGGGCTTCTAATTCTGCGTTTTCAATTATTTTTTGGCTAGTAATTTCAGCGTTTTCAATTATCTTTTTAGCTTCTTTTTGAGCATCTGCCTCGATCTGATCTTTTAATTTATCTTTTTCTTTTTTACTTTCTTCATATTGTGTTTGCTCTATTTCTTCCACAGATAATTCGAAGGTTTTATCTAAAACAACAAATTTATTATTTACAATTCTTTTATTCAATCAATTCTTCACCTGCCCCGCCACCAGCTATAATTATCTCACCAGACTCTTCAAGTTTTCTGATTACGTTGATAATTCTTTGCTGCGCTTCATCTACATCCCTAACTCTAACAGGCCCCATGAAATCCAATTCTTCTTTTATAATCTGTGAAGCCCTTTTAGACATATTTTTAAAGATGGTATTTTTAACTTCTTCACTAGAGCCTTTTAATGCAATTGTTAAATCCTTGCTATCGACTTCACGAAGTATTCTTTGTATAGATCTGTCGTCCAATTTGACGATATCTTCAAAAACAAACATTCTTCTTCTAATTTCATCCGACAGTTTGGGATCTCTTTCTGAAAGCTTTTCAAATATTTTATTGCTGATCGCTCTATCGATGTTATTCATTATTTCTGCGGTAATATCTATCCCACCAACCTGAGAAAAAGTTTGAACGGTGAAGGCTGAGAGACGATCCTTTAACCTACTTTCTATCTCTTTTACAATATCTGGGTTGGCAGAATCCATAGTTGAAATTCTTTTTATTACGTCTAGTTGTAAAGATTCGGGTAGTTCAGAAATGACTTGAGAAGCGGCTTGAGGTGGAAGATAACATAAAATCAACGCAACCGTTTGTGGATGTTCATTTTGTAACACATTAACCATCTGTGACACATCCACTTTTCTTAGAAATTCAAAAGGTTTTACCTGTAAGTTCGAAACCAATCTGTCTATTATATCAATGGCTTTTTCTGGACCAAAAGTTTTTTCTAGAAGATTTCTTGCATATTCGACACCACCACTGTTGATGTAATCTTTTGCCTTTATGTATTCTCCAAATTCGTCCATAACTGCCTTTTTTGTTTTTTCATCGATTTTTTCCAAATTTGCTATTTCTAAAGTTAACTGTTCTACTTCTTCTTCGTCCAACTTTTTTAATATTTTACTTGCCCGTTCGGGCCCCAACAGTACCAATAATATGGCGGATTTTTTTAAACCATCTAATTCTTTACTCTTTTCAGCCATTTAAAGCAACTCCTTTTAACATTTAACGAGTTTTAAGCCAAGATTTAATGATATCTGCCACCTCATCTGGATTATTTTCCACCAAAGTAGCAATCTCTCTAAATTTCTCTTGTTCAGGTGAAACTTCTTCAACCTCTACCCCTCTTTCTTTCATCGCTTCTTCAACTCTGGATTCTAACTGGCGCTTTCTTTCTTCGACAAGTTGTGATGTCTTTCTAACTCTACGAGCCCTGGCAATTAGGATGATAAGCATCATAATGAATGCGATCACAATTATAGCGATTACAATATTAGTGATTCTTTGTCTTCTGAGTTGTAATTGATGTTCAATATCTGCTCTCATTGCTTCCAAATCCCTATTGAACTGTATATCAACTAAAGAGATATTATTTTCAGGTGCACCAACAGCTGTGGCAACGGCTGTTTTAATTTGAGATATCAACTCCTGAGTATCGCCGACTTTACTATTTTGAAAATCGATAAAGATCGTTATGCTTTTAGTGGATATTTCTCCGTTTTTATCTTCAATTGTCCTTTTATAAATCTCATTTACATCGTAGTTGGTTATCACATCTGAGCTGCTGTAATAATTCCCCGTACTTGTAGGCGTTTGATAAGTATACGGTGGAATGTTGGAATCAACACCAGGCACCCCACCAGAAGAAGGAGAAGAACTGCTTTGTTCAGTCTTAGTCTGTTGGCTTAAAATTATTCCATTTTCATCCACAACCGGTTCGATCTTTCTTTGTTCTTCTTCTATTTTTTGCCAATTTAATTCTATCTCAGGAACAACAACAACATTTCCTAAACCAAAGACTGATTGTAAACCGCTTTCTACTTTTTCTTTATAATACTTTTCTATCTCGGCTTTCAGCTGAAATTTAGTATCCGCACTATTGATATCTTCTCCCAAGGCAACCTGAGCGCTCAAATCGTTAGAAAAATTATCTACTACTTTTATGTTCTCTGGTTGCAACCCGGCTACAGCTCCAGCTACTAAATTAATTATCCCTTTAATTTGGTTTGGAGTTACACTCGCCCCAGGATTTAGTACTAACAAAACAGACGCAGAAGGTTTTGGGCTTTCACCAACTTGGTAGTAAGTTCTTGGAGGAATAACCAAATGAACGCGGGCACTTTGTACCGGTTCCATAGAAGCTATACTCCTAGATAACTCGCCTTCCAAAGCAATCTGATAGTTAACCTGCTTATCGTAGCTGGTAGCTCCAAAGCCTTGATTTTGAAGAAGTTCATAACCTTGAAGATTGTAACCCAATGAACCTTCACTGGCTAATTTCATTCTCAACTCTGATACATTCTGATTTGCAACGTAAATATTACCATAATCATCTACTTTGTAGTCTATACCCATTTCTTCCAACGTTGTTACAATATTACCCGCATTTGCCTGATCCAAACCTCCAATAAAAAACTCATAATTCTTTCTTGAAAGCAATATTGAAAAGAATATTATAAACGCAACGACAGAAATTAACAAAACTATATAGTTTCGTTTCTTTCTATTATCTAGATTTTTCCACCAGTCTCTTATTTGTTGCATATACTTTTCCATAGGGACATCCCTTTCTGAGGCATTTTTTAAAAGGCTAATCTAAAACCTAGATTTATAGAAGTTTGATAAATTTCGTATCCAACAAAAAGATCTAAGTTATAAATTGAAAAATAACTGGAGAGCAGTAAAGTATCAGCATTAATTAATATTTTTGAGGTCCAACTATCTGTTAATTCGTGCTTGTAAATTAATTCAGGATTTTCAGGCCCTTTAAGAATAAAGTTTTGCCACGGTAAACCAACGCGCAAAACAATATCTTCTGGAACTGTTTTGCCTTTTATGCCAAAGCCAAAATTCGTTCTAGGTACGTAGAAAAAGGTATAGCCATAATTTGTTTGGATGTCTATGGAATCTATTTCTTGAATTTCTTCTAAAGGAAGTACTAAACCAAAATTTCCGTATATTTCAAATTTTCTATATGCAAGTCCGGCTTTAAATTCTGTAGCTATTTTATCTACTTTATCTTCTGAGTAATAAGACACTTTGCCTCCTACGAAATAAGGGGAATATATTTTTGTGTTAGAATAATTTAGTTGAGCATTTTTTACCTTCTCGTAGTATGCTTCACCACCAGGAGACACTTTCCCTGCCATAACAGCGGTAGGTCCATCATGGTATGCTATAATCTGCAACCTTTCGTCATCAAAAAGGCGCCGAAGATAACCATGATATTCTAAGGCCCCCTTTAGATTGTCATATGGATCAAATAAATTATAAACATGTAAATCCACTCCCGTTGGATTTTTTAATTGAAGTAGTCCCATCGCTTTAGAAGACGAAATAGCATGAGTGTAATTAGACGATTCCACAACCATTTGGCCACCTATCAAAGTTCGCGGTTGGGACCAAACACTTTCTAACAATTTATTAGAATCCATTATCGGATATTTATTAATAGTATAAAACTCCATTCCAAATTCTCCGGAGGAATTTGAATTGTATTCAAAATAAGTGTTTGGTTTCATGAACAAGTAATCATAAACTTCATAATAAGAAAAAAACAAACTTGGCAGAAATATAAAAATTGCCAACGAAACAAGAGCTTTCAAAAAAACACCTTCTATAAGATATCTATTAGGTCCATTATGATATCCGCTATACTTTCGCCTGTTTTTTCTGCAATCTTCAAAACTTCTTCTGCACTAACTTCTTTTAATTGTTCAGGAACAGCTTTATCGGTTATAGCGGTGATACCTAAAATCTCCATACCAGCATGTTTTGCAACTATAGCTTCTGGTACTGTAGACATCCCTACCAAATCAGCACCAAAATTTCTCATCATAGCCATTTCAGCTGGTGTCTCAAATGTGGGACCACTTAAACCTAAATAAACACCAGAATATACTTTAATATTAAGTTTTTTAGCGGATTTAAAAGTTTCTTGCACCAAAGATTTCGAGTAAACTTCCGTCATATCGGGGAATCTAGGACCCCAATCATCGAAATTTGGTCCGATCAATGGATTGTCACCAAAAAAGTTGATATGATCGGTAATTATACACGGTACACCCACTTCAAAATCAGGGTTCAATGTTCCCGCTGCGTTAGTTATTATGAGAGTTTCAATACCTAATTCTTGCATTACGCGAATTGGAAAGGTAACCTCTTTCATAGTGTACCCTTCGTAGTAATGAAATCTCCCATTCATAAGTAATGTATCTTTACCCTTCAAACTTCCTATCATCAATTCACCTTTATGGCCGGGGGCGGTAGAGCGTGGGAAGTTAGGAATATCAGAATAAGGGATTGAAAGTGCATCTTCTAAATTTTGTGAAATTTTCCCTAATCCAGACCCCAAAATGAGCGCTATTCTAGGTTTTTTATTAGTCTTTTCTTGAATATATTGAGCTGCTTCTCTCACTTTTGATACGTATTGTTCAATATCCATATAATGTTAGCCTCCTTATTCTATATATCCAATGTATGGTAAATTTCTATATTTTTCGTCGTAATCCAATCCATACCCCACTATAAATTTATCTCCTATTTCAAATCCAGGAAATCTTACTTGAATTCCATGTTCATGAATTGTTTTTAAAACAATTGACGTAATTTCTAAAGAGGAGGGATTTTGCCTTTCTAAATATTTTACTATATATTTTAACGTATTTCCAGTATCTACAATGTCTTCAACTATTAAAACATGTTTATTTTCAAGAGGCTCATCCAACCAACTTTTTACCTTAACCTTTCCGGTGGTTATATCCCCTGAATAACTCGATACCTGTATGAAATTATAATTAACGTTCAACTGTATCTTTTTTACCAAATCACTAAAGAAATTGACGGATCCTTTTAAGACGCATACGGCGACAATTTCATCCGTTATATTTTTATAATAATCATCTATTTGCTTAGCCAAATTTTCAACCTTTTGTTGTATTTCTTCTTCTGAAATAAGCACTTTTAGACTCATTATATACCTCCCAATAGAAATAAAAAAATTACTATTTGTATTGTTATTCTTTTAAAAATCAAAACTTATTTCCCAAATAGAATTGTTTTCTAAAATATTATAAGTTGTTTTATTGATCTAAGCTCAACAAACATATTGTATCATATCTAGCAATCAATTACTCTCTTATTTAAAGATTATATCACAATTAATTCGCCAGAGTTTATTTTTCTTAACTCCCCGTTATCGTCTATTATTTCCAAATAATCTGACTGGATATCGTTTACTATACCATAAATACTTCCGTTATTTTCAGTTGATACTTGGACCTTATCTCCTACTTTCACATTCAAATGATTCAACCACATTTTTGTGATAGCTGAAATTGCTTTGGGTTTGAAGTATTTTAGATAATATGAATGGTAAGCAACATGGTTCAATTCATTCAAAAGTTTTCTCAATGGAATTTCTTTCCCAACCACATCTTTTAAAGCAATTGAGTTATTGGAGATTTTTTCAGGCAATTCATTGTTGACGTTTATTCCTACTCCCACTATAACGCAACTTGGTGTACCACCATTATAAACACTCTCTCCTAAAATCCCGCACACCTTTTTAGAATTTATCAAAATATCGTTAGGCCATTTAATGATAGGGTTCAACTTGTATTTTTTTTTCAAGACATTATAAATTACCAAAGAGTACATTCTCAAATAATAATATGGGATCAAAGGTCTTTTACGGGGTTTGAATAACACCGAAAACCATAAACCTCCCAGCGGAGAATACCACCTACTGTTTTTCCTTCCGTAACTTTCTGTTTGTTCTAAAGCCCAAACAACAGTTTCTGATGGCAGTTCACGCCAGTGTTTTTTAATGTAGTTGTTTGTTGAATCTACTTTATCCAAAAGAATCAAATTATCACCTATCATTTTAGCAGACTTTTCCTCCTCTTAAAAACTCTTTAGATAGCGCCCCTTCGCCCCGCAGCCCACCCATAAGGAAAAAGTAGTAAGATCTAATTCGTTCCCCACCCATAAGGAAAAAGGAGTAAGCTCTACTCCGCTCACCACCCATTCTCTATCTTTAGAAACGCGTTGTTTAATCTTTTGTATATCAATATGATATAATATATTGTTGATAAAAGGCAAACTCTTATCGAAATTTGTAAAGGGAGATATTTTTAGTGAATTCTTTTATTACAAATTTAATAGGTGAAAGAAAAGAACGCATAAAAAAAATAGAGATTATCCTCGTTATCGCTTACGTGATGTTGGCAATTGTAGGATTTTTATCCGTTAAAAGCGCTGTAATCAATAGCCCTCTAGAGGGAATAGAAAATCAACAATTGATGTGGATTATTATAGGGATCTCTTTTTTTGCCATCAGCATCTTCATCCCAGAAAGGTTTATTAAGAAATATACCCCTATTCTATTTTATTTAGTAATTCTTGCCTTGGTTTTGGTACTGTTCACCACACCAGTTAGTGGGGCTAAAAGATGGATAAGGCTGGGTCCTGTAGGTTTTCAACCATCTGAAATATTTAAGCTGGTATTGTTATTATATCTTAGTTATGTTCTTTCTCAAAACGATAATAAAAAGTTTTATTTTGCATCAATAATGATTTTTTTATCCGCAGGGTTAATATACAAAGAACCGGATTTTAGCACTTCGATTATCGTATTATTTACATGGTTTGTTCTAGTTTTTGTTTCAGGAAGGTTCGAAAAATTATGGCAGTATTCTTTAGGATTAGCTTTGATCGGTAGTCCAATAATTTTTTACAATCTTCAAGAATACCAAAAAGGGAGAATAATAGGATTTCTCTTTCCTCAAACCTACTCACTAAGTTATTATTATAACACCGCCCAAGCGATAAAAGCTATAGGTTCTGGTGGTTTGTTAGGGGAAGGATACATGAATGGATACATGAATTTGAGTGGATTCGTACCTGAAAGTCATACGGATTTTATATTTTCCGTTATCGGAGAAGAGTTGGGATTTATGGGGGTAAGTTTTATTCTAATACTTTATTCGGCAATACTTTGGAGACTATACGAAGGATACAAAAAAAGCGATGACCTATTTTGGAAGTATTTTTATGTTGGATCCGCATTTTTGTTCTTTTTCCATATTTTTCAAAATATTGGAATGAATCTAGGTATGTTACCAGTTACAGGCATTCCTCTGCCTCTGATATCAAATGGTGGTTCTTCTTTTGTTACTTTTTCTATAATATTAGGGATTGCAACAAAAGGTTTAATGATAGAAAAAAACATTACGAGGTGAACAATGATGAAAATCGTAGAAACTCTACCAAACATCAGTGAAGGGAAAAATAAAGAATTAATCAACCGAATCAAAGACCTTTCTGAGAATTTTGATAAGATTTGGTTTATTTCTTGTAAAAGCGATGAATACTTCAACAGAAGCTTCATCAGTGTTGTAGGTGAATTAAACGAAATAGAGACTTTCTTATTCGAAATGGTTAAAATATGTGTGGAGAATATAGATCTCAGAAACCATAGTGGGTATCATCCAAGAATAGGTGCTGTAGATGTTATCCCAATTGTTCCATTAATATCAACGACCTTTGATGAGGCGGATAATCTTGTAAAAAGATTAGCAAAAAAAATCTCTGAAAGTTTTGAATTGCCTATATATCTATACGAAAAATCCGCCAAAAACGAATACCGTAGAAATATTAACACCTTGCGAAAAGGTGAATTTGAATTCTTAACTAAAAAAATGTCTTTTCCTGAATGGGAACCAGATTTTGGTCCGAATCACCCGCATCCCACTGCTGGAGCAACTATTATAGGGGTTAGAGATTTTCTAATATCTTTGGAATTTCATATTAACACCTTAGACAGGTGGCTTGCAGAACAAATAAAGCAAGAAATAAGCTTGAGTTTACCTGCCAGTGTATTTTTAGAAAGAAAACAAAACGGTAAATTCAGTCTCACTTTAAATGCAAAAGAAGGGGATGTATCTCTCTATTTGCTTTACAGTAAAGTTAAAACAATAATAGAACATTTTGGAAGCGAAATAGAAAAAGTATCTCTCCCATCTCCTTTAACGGGAAAATTGTTTTTACAATCTTTTAAAAACTTAATAGGTAATTTGGACGGAGAATTATTTACAATAGAAGAAAAATTGTTAACCGAATCACAGATCACCAAAACAAAATATATTTCAAATGAAGAAAAATGACTAGAATCATAGTCGTAGGACCTTTAAAAAGTTCCTATATAATAGATGGAGTCAAACAATATTTAAAATGGATAAAGAAGTTTGAAAAAATTGAACTAATACAACTTCCTTTATCTGGTGATTTAAACAAGACACCACCTTCGATTTACAAAGATAAAGATTTCAAAAAGTTTGAAAAATATTTCCCGGATTCTTTCAACGTTTTATTGGATGAAAGAGGAGAACAAATGGATTCTATAAAATTTTCGGAATTTTATGACCGCACAAAAAGCAGATCGCAAGGGAAACACATAAACTTTATTGTCGGTGGTCCTCTGGGTCATTCTGATAAAATTTACAATAAAGCGGATTATATTTTATCGTTATCTAAATTGACTTTTACCCACGAATTTGCGGTTTTGATTCTTTTAGAGCAATTGTTTAGAGTTAACAAGATATTGCACAATGAAACTTATCATTATTAAAATAAAAAAGTTACGGTATTTTTATCACAGGAAGGGAGGAAGGTACGGTATCATCGTACAAAAATTATGGAAAAAATGTCGATTGTAGGTGCCCAATGGGGCGACGAAGGTAAAGGTAAGGTTGTTAATTACTTTTCAGAAAAGTTTGAATGGATCGTGCGTTTTTCTGGAGGCGCGAATGCAGGTCATACCATTTATTACAAAGGCAAAAAATATGTGAATCACATGCTTCCTTCTATTATGCCCAATTCTAAATCTAAAGGTTTTTTAGGTGCAGGAATGGTGTTGGATTTAGAAAAACTTGTAGAGGAACTAAATATACTAGAAGCTGATTTTCCTGGAATGTCCTCTAAATTTTACATTGATTTAGAAGCCTTTTTGGTCCTTCCTTGGCACAAAGAAGAAGACGAAATTATAGAAAGTATGAGAAAAAAGCCAATTGGAACAACAAAAAGAGGAATTGGACCTGCCTATACCGATAAGGTATCAAGGGAAGGCATAAAACTTTACTACTTGTTCGACGAAAAAATGCTTAAAGAACGTTTGGAAGATATATATTACCTAAAAAGTAGTCAATATGGTGATAAATTGAAAACTTCAAAAGATGATGTGTTTGAATACTTAATGAAAACCAAAAATGAATTGGAAAAATTGAAAATAAATTACGCCAGTGCGGTAGAGATGGGGAATGTTTTCAGAAGTACATCGGTACTGTTTGAAGGAGCTCAAGGTGTTTTGTTAGATTTGGATTTTGGCACCTATCCTTTTGTCACATCGTCTTCTTGTATGGCTCATGGAGTTTCCTCCGTAGGCTTTTCAACGTTCGAACTAGATGAGGTTTATGGCGTACTCAAAGCTTACACAACACGGGTAGGATCGGGACCTTTCCCAACAGAAATTTTTGGAGAAGAAGCTGACAAAATTAGGGAATTAGGAAAAGAATACGGGGCGACAACTGGAAGACCAAGAAGGGTTGGTTGGTTAGATCTCCCTGCCTTGAGATACGCAAAAATAAGGTCTGGGTTAACAGGGCTTGTAATCACCAAGGCAGATGTTTTAAACGGGTTAGATAAGATAAAAGTTTGTACACATTATGAGGTCAACGGAAAAACAAAAGATACTCCATCTTCTTCGTATGACTTTTTTGTTGCCAAACCTATTTATACTGAATTGAACGGTTGGAAAGATACCAACGATATTAATTTCCTAAAATATTTATCATATATTGAAGAACAAATCGGAGTTGATATTGACTACATTTCTTACGGACCAAAAACCGAAGAAATGTGTTCAAAAAATGATTTGATATTGAACATGAAAAACAAATAAAAAATCTAGGGGTGAATAAATTGAAGATAATTACTTCCTCCCAGGCAAAATTAATAGACAAATTGACTATAGAGAAAGGAATAGCCCCAGAAACGCTGATGGAGCAGGCAGCTTTTTCTGTAGCTGACATAGCGGAAACCTTTGAACCTACTTCAATTCTTTGTGTAGTAGGAAAAGGTAACAACGCAGGTGATGGAATTGCAGCGGGTAGGATTCTAAAAAATAGAGGTTACAACGTTGAAATACTTATAGTAGGTGATCCAACTCAAGGAAGTCCTGGCTTTAAAAAGCAACTTGAAATCGCCAAAAAATACGAAATTAATATTTATCGTTTCAATGTTGACAAAATTAATTATTTGCAATACGATCTCATAATAGACGGATTAATAGGTATAGGCTTGAAAGGAGAAGTCAAAGGAGAGGTCGCCGAAGCGATAACACACATAAACTCTTCAGAATCAAAGGTATTATCAGTCGATATTCCATCAGGAATATCATCTGACACAGGTGAAGTTCTAGGAACGGCAGTTAAGGCCGATCAAACGGTTACATTCGGCTTTTTAAAAATTGGTCATCTACTCTATCCGGCAAGAGAATATTGTGGAGAAATAAAAGTCGCTCCTCTATCTTTCGACAACTCGCTGGTAAACTCAATCAATCGAGAACTCATACTAGAAGATACCGTTAAGAACTTACTCCCAAACAGGCCTGAAGACTCTTACAAATACAAATTTGGAACGGTTTTGATACTCGCAGGTAGTGAAAAATACCCTGGTGCACCTATCCTTTCCGCTATTGGGGCTCAAAGAACTGGAGCTGGTATGGTTAAGCTGATTACACCAGGTGATTCCTCGTACATTTTAGCTCTTGAACCATCTATAATTTACAGATCATTAAAAAAAGAACATTTTGAAGAAGAAGACGTCAACAATTTAAAAGAAGAAATCGAAAAATCTAACGTCGTAGTTTTGGGTCCCGGTATAACTGAAAATGCAAAAGGTTTTGTTACAAAATTAGTTGACACCTACAAAGATGACAAATTATTCGTTTTAGACGCAGATGCTCTATTAATCTTAAAAGAGAAAGATGTTAAATTAAACAAAAATTTTGTTATAACCCCTCATGTGGGAGAACTATCGAAGGTTTATAAAAATTTAAAAAACGACGTGTACGCTTTGGAAGAGTACGCAAAAAAATTGAACTGTACCATCGTATTCAAATCATCAACTACCTTAATAACTAACGGTGAAAAAACATATTTCAACATAACAGGGAATTCAAGTCTAGCCAAGGGAGGATCGGGAGATTTATTATCAGGTGTAATCGGATCGTATATTGCTCAAGGTTTACCCACAATGCAAGCTTGCATAATTGGAAGCTATGTGGTATATAAAACTGCAAGAGATCTATCCTTAGAGTACACAAACTACTCTTTAACTCCAAAAATAATTGCTGACAATCTATATAAGATTATCCATCAACTAAACTCATAAAGCTAAAATCCAATTGGGAGGCGAACAAACTATAATTTATATAATATCTGGAGCAGAGCCAAGAAGCTCTTTAGAATTCTATGAGAAAATGATACAAAAGGCATCCTTGACAATCGCCTGTGATGCTGGAATCAAAATCTTCAAAAAGTTAAACTTACCACCAAACTATTTAATAGGAGATTTTGATTCTGCTTCTATTGAAGACCTTCAGTGGGCAGAAAATAACAACACGGAGATATTGAAATATTCAAAAGAAAAAGATGAGATCGATACCGAATTGGCTTTAATATTTCTGAAAGAAAATCACTATAAAAACATTGTTTTATCAGGGGTTTTGGGTAATCGCATCGATCAAGAAATGGCAAGTGTATTCCTCCTAGCCGAATACATAGATCTAAATCCTGTTATTCTTGAAGAAGACGTTAAAATTGGTATAGTAAATAAAAAAGTAGAAGAAGAGGCCCAGATCGGTGAAAGTTGGTCCATTTTAAGAATAGGAGAACCCGTTATAGGCCTTACTCTCAAAGGGTTCAAATATCCATTAAATAAAAAAGATATCTTTGATTTCAAATCCTTAGGAATCAGCAACGAAGCAAAAGAAAATAAAATAGAAATATCCGTTGAAAGGGGCATGGTCGTTTATATCAGATGGATCAACAAAAAATGGTAAGCAGGGGGCGATCTAATGTGGTTAGTATTATCTGATTCTCACGACAACATGGATAAACTTAAAAAGATTCCAGATATAATCCAAAGGTTCAATATTGATACCATTTTCCATTGTGGGGACTTTGTAGCTCCTTTTACTTTACCGTATCTAATATATGATGATATGGACTTTTATGGTGTCTTTGGTAACAACGACGGAGAAAAGTTACTACTTTATGAAAGATCAAATAAAAAGATAAAAAACGGACCAATCACCGTAGAAAAAGATGGTAAAAAGATATTTATGATGCATGAACCTTATTCCTTAGAAGCCGCTGAAAATTCAGGGATTTATGATTACATCTTTTTTGGTCATACCCATGAAATAGTAAATAGAAAAATCGGTAAGACCTTTGTGCTCAACCCAGGAGAATTTTCTGGATGGCTAACTGGGAACGCAACTTATGGTATAATAGATCCTAACGAAGCAAAAGTTGAAATCAAGGAACTTTAGAGGAGGATCATTGACATCTTGAAAGTATACAAAGCTCAATTAATAAAAACTGTTTACAACATTGAAGATCTCCCACCACCCGATAAAAAAGAAATCGCCTTTGCAGGAAGGTCTAATGTTGGAAAATCGAGCTTTTTGAATGCCATTTTAGGCATAAAAATAGCAAAAGTGAGCTCTACCCCAGGAAAAACCAGATCCATCAATTACTATTTGGTGAATGATAAATATTACTTTGTTGATTTGCCGGGATACGGTTTCGCCAGCGTTTCAAAGCAGGAAAAAGAAAGATGGAACATATTAATGAACGAGTACTTTAAAAACAGATTTTCTTTGAATGCCGTTTCTTTGCTTATCGATCATAGACATATGCCTCAAAAACTGGATTATGCTATGGTTGAATGGCTCAAAGATCTAGGCACACCTTTTTTGTTTATCTTAACAAAATCTGATAAATTAAAGAAATCTGAAAAAGCTAAACTTTTTGAAGATATCAAAAGTAGTTTTTCAACTTATGGCGAATATATATACTTGCCTTCCTCTTCGAAAACAAAAGAAGGTTTAAAAGAAGTTTTGAAAACTATCGGCGAAATATTAGGCGAAGTTGATTAGTCTCAATCAGGCTGCTGAGCAAAAGGGTACTAAAAGTAAGATTTAGAAATTATTCTTATAATAAACGCTTCAAAATTAAGATATTGATTTTAAAAGGGTCACAGGGCGGAGCCCTCCTCAACCTTCCTGGGTTAGGGACCATAGGTCACTCCTCAAGAAGGGTGGGAAGCGGGGCGAAGGGGCGCTAAAATAAAATTTCTAAAAACCATCAAAAGGGAGGGTAAAAAATGAGTTATGAAAGAACTGTATTGATTCCTGGGGAGGTATCTTATAGTAACATATCTCAAATACTAAATTCGAGTTCTCTACTAGAAATAATCTCAGAATTAATCGAGGATGCCCAGGAGACACGCAATACGTTATATCCTTTTTTTCAATTATTTTTAGTGGATGAAAGCAAACAAAAAGTTCATGAAAGGTATGACTTAGAACAAATTCGGCAACTACTCTTAGCATTATCTATAAACAGCTTAGACCATTTGGATGAATCCTCTTACTTTAGTTTCCCAAAATTATCTTCATACAGAGAAACGTTGGCCCTCTTTGTTGAAGATACTTTCAATCTATGGCGTTCAAAACATAGATTTATGAAAAAAGCGGATCCTTTCAGTCACAATTCAAGAACTAGGATTCATAAGCAAATATCTTTAGTCAAGAACAACTCTGATCTAAAAAGTTTAGTGTTGGGAGTATATAGACAAATCCTTGTCAACATTTCAGCCAGAAGGGTAAAAGTGCTGAGGCAACTTCCCGGTGGAGCTCAAGCAGGATTTATAGTTGATCGTCCTAAACCTAAACCAGAAGCTAAAATAGCCAATGCTGATTTTTTATATAACATGGAATATGTTTGGAGTGTAGTACTGGAACCACCCGTTATCTTTTATACATACTCTAATAAAAGAAGAGGGGTATTCAAAGTTGTCGATCGTCCTATATTAAACAAAATTAATATAGATAATCCACAGGATTGGCTCGTTTTCCCCATATACGTTAACGATAAATTGATATATGTTGTTGTTTACAAAGAATACTTCGCGATGGCAACAGGTTTGGCAAATTTGTACGAGTTTGCAGATTTTGAAAGTTTAGAAAACAGAAGACCTGATGGTATATACATCTTCGGTATGAATAAAAGTTTTTTTGAAGATGAAGACGATTACAATGGTATCATCTATAAAGAGGACGATGGAACTTACGTAGGACTTGTTGGAGATGATCCTTCTATAGACTACTTTGGTTATATGAAGAAAATGGTATTAACGATTCACAACTTAATAGTTATAGACGAAGATAGACTACCAATTCATGGGGCTTTAGCTGAAATAAAGTTAAGAGATGGTCAAAGTTTCAATGTAATGATAATGGGAGATAGTGGAGCGGGAAAATCTGAAACATTGGATGCTTTAAACAGAATAAGAAAACAAGTATCCGAAGTGAATATATTGATAGATGATATGGGATCATTAGATATTTTAGAAGATGGAACAGTAGTTGCATACGGGACGGAAACTGGTGCTTTTGTCAGACTTGACGACTTACAACCAGGTTATGCCTACTCTGCCATGGATAGAAGTATCTTTATGAATCCAAACATAACCAACGCCAGAGTTATTGTACCCTACTCCAATTATGAAGATATCATAAGACCTACTAAAATTGATTATTTCTTTTACGCCAACAACTATGAAAAAATAGACGATAACAAACCACCAATTGAATTTTTTGATGACGTAGATAAGGCATTAGATGTATTTTCCAAAGGTGCAAGAATGGCAAAAGGTACAACTTCAGAGAAAGGTCTAACCTATAGTTACTTTGCTAATCCTTTCGGTGCAATCCAAAGAAGAGAAAAACATGAAAAAATCGCTAGAAAATACATGGAAACACTAATGAAAAGTAACGTCAAAGTTGGGACACTTAGAACGCAACTTGGTGTAGAAGGCTATGAAGACGAAGGTCCTTTAATAGCCGCCCAAGAACTTTTGAAATTTTTGAAAGGTGGGAAAGATGTCTGAAGTTGCGAAAAAATGTGCAGAATTAATTTATAAGTCAAATTCCATTGCGGTCTTAAGTGGTGCGGGGATGTCTACTAACGCAGGTATCCCCGATTTTAGAGGCCCAAACGGGATCTATACAAAGGCAAATATAAAAAATCCTGAAAGGATTTTCGATTTGGATTATTTCTATCGTGATCCTTCTTTGTTTTATAAGTTTCACAAAAAATTTTTAGAGTACATAACTAAAGCAGAACCAACCTTTACCCACAAATTTTTAGTTCAACTTGAAAAGGAAGGAAAATTGAAAGGGATAGTAACTCAAAACATCGATTCTTTACACCAAAAAGCAGGTTCAGAAAAAATTTATGAAATCCATGGAGGATGCTGGAAAAATAACTGCACAAAATGTAAAAAAGAGTATTCTCAAGAAGAAATATTAGAAAAGATGAACATCGAAATAATACCAAAATGTGATAACTGTGGTGGAGTAATAAAACCAGACATAGTATTCTTTGGAGAACCTGTAAAATACCTAACAGAATCTGAAGTATTGATGAAAAATTCTGATCTTGTCTTAGTTTTAGGATCCTCTCTTGCGGTTATACCAGCAGCAATGTTGCCATCCTTAACTAGAGGGAAGATAATTGTTGTAAACAAAGGTGAAGTATCAGAATGGTATCTTCCCCCAGAAAAGGTAGCTCTCATTGTTAACGAAGAATTGGACAACTTTTTTACGCAAGTTGCCAAAGAGTATGAAACACTCAAAGAGGGATAAATGAGCAGGGCAGAGCCCCACTCATCCTTAGGGGTGAGGAGCGGGGCGGAGGGCGCTAAAACAGAGCATTGAGGGATTTACCCTTTTTATCCTTATGCAAAAAAATATTTTAAAACAAAAATATGAATTTGGGGATTTTAAGGGGTTTACCCTTTTGCAGCCTTGTGCAAAAAAATTTTAAAACAAAAATATGAATTTGGGGATCTTAAGGGGTTTACCCTTTTGCAGCCTTGTGCAAAAAAATATTTTAAAACAAAATTAGGTTTTGGGGATCTTAAGGGGGGAACCCCCTTAACGCTTGGAGGTGAAAGCATGGATCCAAAATGGGTATATGTAAAAGACTTCAAAAAACACATCGATCAAACAGTAGAATTTCGGGGATGGGTATGGAACAAAAGAAGCAGCGGTAAAATAGCTTTCTTACAGTTAAGGGATGGAACAGGTTTTATTCAAGGAATAGCTGAAAAGAAAAATTTTGATGATGAAACCTTTGAAAACATCAGGAAAATAAAGATGGAAAGTAGCATAATATTACAAGGAACCATAAAAAAAGACGAAAGATCTCCTGAAAACGTTGAATTACACATAACTTCTTTCAAAAAAATACAAGAACCCATTGAAGACTATCCCATTTCTAAAAAAGAACATGGCATAGACTTTCTAATGGAAAACAGACATCTATGGATCAGATCGAGAAGACAGTTTCATATTTTAAAAATTAGAAACGAAATTTTAAAGGCAATTAGGGATTTTTATAATCAAAATGATTTTACTTTGATAGACACCCCCATATTTACCGGTTCTATAGGAGAATCTGCCGGTAACACATTCAAATTAGACTATTTCGATTATGGAGAGGTGTATCTAGCACAAACTGGTCAACTTTACTTAGAAGCTGCGGCGATGTCTTTTGGCAAGGTGTACAACCTTGGTCCTACATTTAGGTCCGAAAAATCAAAAACAAGAAGACATTTAATTGAATTTTGGATGAATGAAGCCGAAGTAGCTTTTTATAAACATGAAGACAATATCAAATTACAAGAAAACTTAGTTTCTTTCATAATGCAAAGGGTATTAGAAAATGCTTCAGATGATCTAAAAGAAATTGGTAGGGATACAAATAAACTACAAAAAATTAAGCCGCCTTTTGAAAGAATGACATACACACAAGCGATTGATTTCCTGAAGAAAAAAGGTTTTGAAATAGAATGGGGAGAAGATTTCGGAGCAGATGAAGAAAGTGCACTTGCTTCCCAATTTGAAAAACCTCTCTTTGTGGAGAAATATCCTAGGAAAGCTAAAGCTTTCTATATGCAACCTGATGAAACCAATCCTGACGTTGTACTCTGTGATGACTTACTTGCCCCCGAGGGTTATGGTGAAATAATAGGGGGTTCTGAAAGAATATGGGAAGAATCAGTCCTAATGGACAGATTAAAAGAATTTAATCTTCCTCTAGATCAATACCAATGGTACATAGACTTAAGAAAGTTTGGAAGTGTTCCACACAGTGGTTTTGGTTTAGGAGTTGAAAGAACAGTAGCTTGGATATGTGGATTAGAACACATAAGGGAAGCTATACCTTTTGCAAGAACACTTTACAGAGTTTACCCATAAGATTCTAAGGAGTTTTTAATATGATCGAAAAAGAAAATACAAATCCAAAGAGGTTACTGGATCCCTCTTTTATTGGAGAGGATACAGGATCAAAGAAATTAAGGCCAAATTACTTGAATGAGTTTATCGGCCAGGACAACATAAAAAAAAAGTTAAAGGTCGCGATAGAAGCTGCTAAAATAAGAAAAGAAGCAATGGATCATGTGGTTTTAGCAGGTCCTCCTGGTTTAGGTAAAACAACCTTAGCTTATGTAATTTCAAACGAGCTAGGTGCTAATTTGCAAATTACAAGCGGCCCAGTAATCGAAAAAGCAGGAGACCTCGCCGCCATTTTAACCAACCTAGAAAATGGCGACGTACTATTTATAGACGAGATCCACAGGCTGAATAGAACCGTGGAAGAAATCTTATACTCAGCTATGGAGGATTTTCAACTTGACATTGTTATAGGGAAGGGACCTTCTGCTCGTTCTATTAGGATTGACTTACAACCTTTCACCTTGGTGGGTGCTACTACGAGATTAGGCCTTATAGCTCCACCATTGAGAAGTAGGTTTGGCATAATTTTGGAAGTTGATTTCTACTCTCCAAAAGACCTCAACTTAATCATAAAAAGAAGTGCAGAGATACTCAATATAAAAATAAAAGAAGATGCATCACTTATTTTAGCCCAAAGGTCTCGAGGAACCCCCAGGATCGCCAACAGACTCTTGAGAAGAGTTAGAGATTTTGTCCAAGTTTCTGGAAAAAACGTCATAGAAACTGAAGATGTGGACAACACAATGAAATTATTAGAAATGGATGAAGATGGCTTAGATAAAATGGATCGAAAAATTCTTAAAACTATAATAGAAAACTATGAAGGTGGGCCGGTGGGTGTAAATGCCCTAGCTTCATCGATTGGGATAGAGCCCGATTCAATCAGCGAGGTCTATGAACCATTTCTACTACAAGCAGGTTTCATTATCAGGACCCCACGTGGTAGGGTAGCAACTGAAAAAGCTTATAAAAAATTGAATTACACCCCAAAATCTTCCAATCAAAATATTAGTTTATGGGGGGAGTTTAATGAATAATTTTTTAATAGATAATTATCACACCTTGTTAAATGAGATACAAGAAGTTGCTGAAAAATCAGATAGAGATCTGAACTCTATAAAATTAGTTGCTGTATCAAAGAATTTTCCAAGTGATTACATAAAAAAATTATACGAGGAAGGTCATAGAGATTTTGGAGAAAATAAGGCTCAGGAATTAAGAGAAAAATATGAAGATCTCAAAAATCTTGACATTGTATGGCATTTCATAGGCAGGATACAAACCAACAAAATAAAATACATCGTTCCTATCGCAGAATACATACATTCAGTTTGGAGAATGAAAGAAATAAAGGAAATTCAAAAAAGAGCCGAAGAAATAAATAAAACACAAAAAGTTCTTTTAGAAATCAATATATCTGGTGAACAATCAAAAGCCGGACTCATTCCAAGTAAAGTAGATACATTTTTGCAAGATGCAACATCTTTTAAAAATATAAAAATAATTGGTTTAATGACGATGGCTCCTTACACTGATGAAGTTGGTGTTATAAGAAATGTCTTTCGAAGCTTAAGGGAACTTAGGGACAACTTAAATAAAAAATACCCTTCAATAAAGGAATTATCTATGGGTATGACTAACGATTACAAAATAGCCATAGAAGAAGGAGCCACTCTTTTAAGAATAGGAACAAGAATCTTTGGCAACAGATATCTTTAGAAGGGCGGGCAACGGGGCGAAAGGATAAAGATTTCCTTTCCTTTCCTTAGAAGGGTGGGGAGCGGGGTGAAAGGGCGCTAAAACAAGGCATTGAAGGATTTACCTTTTTTATCCTTATGGGCGGGCAACGGGGCGAAGGAATAAAAATTTCCTATCCTTAGAAGGGTGGGCTGCGGGGCGAAGGGGCGTTAAAACAGAGTTTTAGAGCTTTCATATCCATACATATTATACGAGGAGGAAAAAATGTTCGTAATAGCAAATCTTTTAATAGCATTAGCAAGTATATTAAGAATAGTAATAGTATTTTTTGAATTTTGTATAATTGTATCCGCTTTATTAAGTTTCATAATGCCCTTCCAATACAACAGATTTCGAGGTTTTGTTGATTCAGCTGCCAATATAATTTTGAATCCAATAAGAAGGTTTATACCCACAGTAATAGGCAACATCGATCTATCTCCAATGATTGCTTTTTTGATATTGATGTTTTTAGATAGATTTTTGGTACAATCTCTATTGGACTTAGGTTATAGGATTGGGATGTAATTTTATATGAAGATCTTTATCTTTTACAATCCACTTAAGCTTTCTAACGATAACCTTGAAGAAAACATATTAAAACCTTTTAATGAAAGCAATATAGAGGTTCTTGGTTACGCTGCCGCGGGTTCTACTGTGGAGGAAAAACAAGCCCAAGCAGCTGATTTTTTCGTTGTTTTTGGGGGCGATGGGACAGTTTTGAAAATAGCTGAAATAGCCGCAGTATTTTCAAAACCTGTAATAGCAGTTAATACAGGAAATTTAGGGTTTTTGAGTTCTTATTCCAGTTCTGAGATAAAAGAATTGATCGAAGATATACAAAAAGAAAACATTTCTTTTTCATTTCGCCACCTTTTAGAATGTCATGTAGGTACAAAAAAAGTTGTTGTTTTAAACGATATCGTCTTATTGAAAAGCCAGCCACTGGGCACGATGAATGTTGATGTAAAAATTGAGGAACACATTTTATTTTCATTCGCCGGAGACGGATTAATTGTATCAACACCGACTGGATCCACTGCATACGCCTTATCTGCTGGAGGTCCTATAATTCACCCTGAACTCAATGTTGTCCAACTCATACCGTTAGCTGCCCATGCCCTCAACATTAGGCCTTTCATAGCCCCTCCTACACAAAAGATAGAGATCATTTTGAAAAACATGAGTAAGGGCTTTGCATATGTAACCGGTGATGGAGATATCATTCATAGGATGGAACCAGGGATGTCAATATTTGTGACTTCCAGTGAGATGACGATAAAACTAGCCCAAAGAAACGGGAACAATTATCTCAATGCGTTGGATAAAAAATTAGGGTTTGGCAGAAGGTTTGAATGATTTTAGGAGGCATATAATTTGTTCAAAAAAGAGAATGTTAGCCAAATCAACAGTATCAGTTTGAATCGATTGACACGATATTTGAATAATGTCTTGAGAATGGGCAGAATAGTTCAAGAAATGTACTATAAATTTGGGGATACTTATCTAGAGAGAAACGATAAATTAGCTAAAGAAATAATAAATCAAGACGATAGATTAGATTTTATCGAGGCAAGCCTAAATTATGAAAGCGTTATTTTATTGTCATCTGGTAATTACACAGGCATTTACTTAAAAGCTTGTTTCATGAGCTCTAAATTAGTTCAAATATTTGAAAACATGGGAGACATATGCGAAAAAAATGCCAAATTAATGATTGAAATACTCAAAACCCCTTCTACCGTAAACGCTATAAATTTTGAAGACAGTTTGGAATTAACCAAAGAGAACCTTTCAATAGTTTTATCCTCGTTATCAGATTTGATCAATATCAAAGCCGCCAAATTGATGACAGATCAGGTAAAAGAAAGTTTTTTTGAAAAAGCCAAGAAAAGTTGTATTCTCAACGAAGAAGTGAAAGGGCTCATAGATGCTTACAAATCGTACTTGTACAAATCCAAAGAATCCATTAAATCCGCTTCTCTTCATATAGAAGTCTTAAACAATTTAGCAAACTTTTCTGATTTAATCACAAACATTTCCGAAAATATCATTTGGGCGTTGACAGGAGAGCTGTACAAATGTAGAAATAACGATTTAGAACTCTTCTATTTCTTAGGAGAAGAAAACCCGTGAAAAAACTCTTCAAATACGTTTCAAAAGAATTCATACCACCATTTTTTATGGGCTTAATCGCTTTTATAGTCTTTGTGAGCTTAGAGTTGCTTTACCAACTATCGGAAATAATAGTTAGAAACAATGTGGGATTTTCAAAACTACTGATATTGATTTGGTATCATCTACCATATTTTATTTCCATGGGAATTCCTGTGGGAGTGCTGTTTGGTATATTTTGGGTTATCTCAAAACTCTCCTCTGCAAACGAAATAATCGCTCTACAAACGTTGGGAATACCGATGAAGAAATTAATTATACCTTTTATGACGATTTCTCTATTGTTATCTTTTTTACATTTGCACTCTTCAACACCATCGTACCCGTATCAAACTACAAGGCAAAAGAAGCGATGGCATTGTACGTTTATCAAAGACCTCAAGCACAGATCGAAGAAAACCAATTTGTCGATGTTGGTGATGGAAGATACCTCTTTGTAAAACAAATAGATAGAGAAAGTGGGATTCTATACGATGTGCTCTTATACGAGGTAAAAAATGATTACACCGCTGTTTTTAACGCTCAGCAAGCTCAAAAAGGTCCCGACGGCTGGTACATGAAAAACGGAAGGATGTTTAGAACCAACGAAGATGGTTTCCTCGACTTAGACATAACTTTTGATCAATTGCAACTCGATATTCAAGAAGATGTCGAAGAATTTCTGAACTTCTCTAAAAGCGCTAACGAAATGACCTCAAAAGAACTAAAAGAAAAAATAACTACTTTTTCCAAACTTGGATTAGATGTCTCCGGTCTAATAGTTTCTTACCAGTCGAAATTCGCTAACTCGTTGGCTCCCTTGGTAATTTGTATTTTAGGAATTGCCTTGTCCCTGTTTCTGAACCTGACAAGTAAATCTTGGAGTGTAATTACAACGTTTGTGTTGGTTATAATTTATCAAGGTTCTGGGGCTTGGTTGTCTGCTTTGGGAAAAGAGCATATAATAAATCCAACGATATCCGTTTGGATTCCCAACATAATATTTGGTATTATTGGTACTTTTCTATTCTTGATGCTGGATACAAGAGTATCTTACAAACTTCTTGAGCCTTTGAAAAGAATTTTCTCTGTAATATTGTTTATTCTTGTTGGTTCTTCCTTTTTTTCTGCACCTGTAAATATAACTAGTGAAGATTTTTATTTAAAAGATGATATGTTATTTTTAGAAGGTAACGTCTTTGTAGAGTATGAAGGTTCTACAATAAAAGCCGATTCAGCTCAAGGTGAATTAAATGAAGATGGAACGATTAAAGCAGCAACTTTCTTTGGAGATATTACTTATCTATATGAAGATACCTCTATACAAGCCTCAGAGATAACCGTAAACTTTGAGGAAGACTCCGCAGTCTTTTTAAATTCATATACCATACAAAAGTATAAGGCAGAGAAAGAGGTAGATGTACGCATATGGTCTGAAAGCATGGAAAAACCAATGCAAGAGAATATAATAGAAACCAACCAGACGAAATTAACAACATGCGAAGATTGTATTACTTATTACTTCTCAGCCAGAAAAGTAGACATTTTTCCAGGATATTTTTTGATAGCCAGGGACGTTGTCCTTAGTTTTTTCGGGCTTCCTGTTCTATACCTACCTTTCTATTTTCAAAGTTTATCAGAAGATGAAGAAGAACCCATGTCTCTCACCTTTGGATACGATAACAACGAATTTTTCCTATTAACAGAAATTAATTATAAGTTTGAAAATGGGGCCAAGGTTCATTTATCTTACAACACGATCAATGATCTAGCCACTTCGGAAACTGATAAAGAAGTGACACTAAAATACGGGGTCCCCTTTTTATATGGAAGTTTGAATCTATTTACAGGTCTAAATTCCCCAGATACATACAATAACAACTTAGGAGTTTCGTACCAATTTTTTGAAGATAACAAGGAAAGTGAAATTGCCAAATTAGAGTTTCAACTTGAACCGTCTACAAAAGACAAATCTTTGTTGTTAAATATCCCAAAACTAGAAACGAATTTGGGGGATCTTAAAAATATAAAATCACACATTTATTGGGATTCGAAGGGATTTGATGATATTCTATTTTTAAACGTAGAATCTCAAGCCTTTCAAAAGAGATATGGGAGATCTTTGATTTCTCTTTCAAAGCTTAAGCTCAACTCTCATTCATATGGAAATATATCCAACCTTTCAATGGATCAAATATGGGATACGAAAGAAAGTGAAATAGATGTAGAAGGAAAGTACAACTTCTATGAAACATTTGCCAGAATGTACGGTAACTTTGATTACGCTTACACCACCGTCGCAACCGAAACCACTAAAAATCGATTAACAACGAAAAACACCTTCTCTTACACAGATACCCTTTATGAGATTGATAGAAATAATTTTGATTTAAAATTCAACATGGAAGATACGATTCATTTCAACTATTATAACGACTTTATACCTGGTGAAACCTACTCTTCTGGAAAAACGCTCTTTGATTACTCTTTAGAACCCGGATTTGATATTAGTTTAGGTGTTTTCGAATTTGGTAACTCCTTAGAATACATAAAGGTTTTAGAAAACTCTCTCACTCCCTCTGCCACAGACGAATTGAATTACAACGATTACGTAGGATATTCCTTCTCTATCTTTGAAAAAAATTTTACGAACTCCGCAAAGTTAAGTAGAAGTTTTGATCTGAAAAATGCCGAAAATTTCCCCAATTTGCAAGAAATGGAACTTCAAACTCAAACCAACATAAATCTATTAAAAACTAAAAATACCTTACAAACACAAACAGAGTTTGATATTACTAATCCCAATACGATCCAACCGGATACAACAAACGTAAAACTAACCAACGTCATTGGCCCTTTAACCCATAGAAGTGAATTTGATTATCACCATCAAGAAGAGATTAAGGTTGATTATATTGAAAACAGAGAAATTTTGAGGTACAATAGAAATCGACTACAATTGGATTATAGGTATTATATTCATGAACAAACATTCACCAAAAAGATCCCAGAGCTTTTAACATATTTTCTTTTTTATTCTGAAGGTAACAAAATTTACGGGGATTTTGACATGAAGGAAGAGTACACTGTCTACGACTTAGACCTAAATTTTTTAGAAAAAAACTCGAATTACTCTTTTGGAATAGACACAACCTACCGTATTTCAGAGTCTCTTAAAACGGGCTTCGACATAAACAACAGGGATAAAAGCGAGTTTGCAAAAATAACCTTTGATTATAATATAGAGAATCAAAGCTGGGATTTCACCGAGTTTGAAATACAGAAAAAGATTATATGCTGGACGTTGAACATACAGTCTAAATTTTCCTTACTACCCCAGTTTGATTTAGCTTCGCTCAGAATATCTTTTTTTATCAATTATATACCCGATAAAAATATCTCATATGGTGATGAAGGGTTTGAATTTGGATTAATGTGAGGAGGAATATTGATGTTCTTATACGGCAACGAGGAAAAACAAAAGAATATGGAAATGATCGCCAAAAGAATAGAGGTATGTGAAAAGTGTCCCTTGAACCTTACAAGATCTAATACTGTTCCAGGTTCGGGAAACGTTGATTCGCCAATAATATTTGTAGGTGAAGGTCCTGGTGCAGATGAAGACGCTTTGGGAGAACCTTTCGTTGGAAGAGCAGGGCAACTTTTAGAAAAGATGCTCAAAGAGTATGCAAAATTGGAAAGAAAAGATGTTTTCATCACAAACATTGTGAAATGTCGACCTCCTCAAAATAGGGTTCCCACACAAGAAGAGGTTAAAAGCTGTCAATCCTATCTTGATGGGCAAATAATCGTTATTAAACCAAAAATAATCGTAACCCTTGGTAATACACCATTGAATTACTTTACTGGTGAATCTAAGATAACTCAATCACGTGGACGTTTTTTCAACTGGTATGGAGATATTAAAATCTTTCCAACTTTTCATCCAAGCTACCTCTTAAGAAACCAAAGTTTGACTAAAGGATCTCCAAAATGGTACGGATACCTGGATATGAGAATAATTGGCATAATGTATAGAGCATTAAAACAGGGTAAAGGGGTTGAAGAGGTTACTAAAACAATTGAAGAAAAGATTAAAAGCCTTGAAAATGCTGGGGGGAGTTAAAATTGAAACTCTTATCCCTAGAGATAGAGGGTTTTAAAAGTTTTAGCAGAAGAACATATTTTAATTTAGATAAAAATATTATCGCGATAATCGGTCCCAATGGATCGGGTAAATCTAACATTGTAGACGCGATTAGATGGCTATTAGGAGAGCAATCTCAAAAACAGATGAGAATATCAGAAAAAAACGATGTATTGCACATAGGAAGCAATGGAAATGGGTCTTCCAACTATGCAAAAGTTTCGTTAGTAGTACAAAACGATGACAATGAAAAAATTAAGGTCTCGAAAATATTGGAGAAAGACACACCCAACAGGTACTATATAAACAACAAAGTCGCCACGCTTAAAGAATTACAAAATATATTCAACAAAGGAACGGGGAAAAGTTTTTACTCGATTATTGGACAAGGCCAAATTGGTGAAATAGTCAACTCCTCACCTGAAAATATTAGAGATATTGTGTTGGATGCTTCAAACATAGCTAAATACTTAGAAAAAAAAGAAGTATCGATCAATCTATTGAATAAAACAACCGAAAATTTAGACAGAATCAACGATTTACTATTTGTCGTGGATAAAAGATTAAAATCTTTATCCATTAGGGCTGGAAGGGCAAAAAAATACCTAGAATATCGCAAGGAAATTAAAAGAATAGGAAAAATATATTTTGGTGCTTCTAAAATATCATTTCTAAAAAAGATAGAAAAATATCAAAAAGAAATACAAGAAAATTCTCAAAGAATGAAATCTTTGCTATCAGAGCTTTTTGAAGTAGAACGAAGCTACAGAAATTTAAAAAACGAAATAGAAGATACTGACAAACAACTATCCATAAACGGAGACATGGTAGAAAACTACAGGCAAAGGGTTCAAACGATAGAAAATGAAAAAAACCAATTAACAGAAGAACTAAATGAGAACAACTCTTCAATAATAAGCAAAGAGTGGGAAATGAACTCTTTAGAAGAAAAATTGGACAAACTTGAACAACAGTTAAAAGAACTCTCTAAAAACGAAAGAAATTTTAGAGAAATAGAAGAAAAAACCCAAAACAAAACCAACCTTATAAACGAAAAAAAGAACCGTATTATACAGGAAATAGAAAAACAAGAAGAAACGCTCAAAATGTTAGAATCCGAATTATCAAAGGCATCTCAAGAAAAAGAACGAAAAGAAACAGAACTAAAAAACCTCCAAACAACATACAGCAGTAACCAAGAAAGAATTAACTTACTAAAAGATCAAATAAATAGCTTGAAAACAAAATTAGAAAATAACTCACAAAAAATGAAAGAAATAGAAGAACTACTCTCCCATTCAAAAGGGACTGAAATTCAATTAGAACAAAGGTTAAAAAAGAAATTCGATGAGTTAAAACAAACAGAAAACTCTTACAATACCCTTATATCAGAAATTGACTCTCTTCAACAAAATGAAAAGAATCTATTTTACACATATCAATCTTTAAACAGGCAGATCAACGAATACGAAGGATTCTCAACAACGATAAAAGAATTTTTCAAAGTCTTCAAAGATGACGATAACGTAGTGGATGTTGTTGCCAATTTAATTAACACAGAAGAAAGGTATGAAGAAGCGGTTTCGACAATAGCCAGCTCAAGAATACAAAACATAGTAATAAAAAATTCTTCAAAGGCAAAAGAGTATTTGGATCTGGTAAAAAAGGGCAACAATGGAAAAATCACCCTTCTTCCACTTGATCTATTAAGAACTAAAGTTCGATTACAAAAAAACTTCTTAAACGAACCGGGCACAATAGATTTTGTAATTAATTTAGTAAACTACAAACAAGAATATAGAAAGGTTATGGAATACGTTTTCTCTAATGCTTTGTTAGTTGATAATATTGAAACAGCTATAAAAATTTCAAAAATGAAGTATCCTGGAAATATTGTTACTCTCAGCGGCGAGTTAGTCTACTCTTCTGGTGCCATAACCGGAGGAAAATCAAAATACGATCATTCTTCTACGGTACTTAAAAGAAAAAGGGAGATCTCTGAAATAGAAGAAGATCTTAAAAAAATCAGAGTTGACCTTTCAAACAAACAAACCCTATACAACAAAGTAAAAGAAAAACTTAACCTTCAAAAAGAAGAGTTGGAATCTATAAAAGACGAGTTAAGACAAGCAACACTCACGAAAAACTCACATGACTTAGACTACAAAAAAATCAAAGAAGAAACAAGCAATTTGCAAGAAAGTATAACTCTTTACAACGAAAAATTAGCCAACTATGAAGAAAAAAACAAAACCCTTGATCAAGAGATACAATCATTAAAAATGGAAATAGAAAATAACTATCAAAATACTACCCAAACAACTAAAAAAATGCACGAAATCGAAGAAACCATCAAAGACAAAAAAGCCCAACTCAATCAAATAGAAAAAGAGCTTATAGGCCAAGAAATGGAGTTAAAAAGCATAAAAGAAAAGTATGAATACTACAAAAATCAAAAGTTAGCAATTGAAAATGAACTAAAAGAAATAAAAATTAAACAGCAAAAAACAAAAGAATCCTTTGATAACTTAAAAGAAAAAAACGACAAAATAAACCAATCCATAAACGAACTCAATAAAGAAAAAGACTCCCTCAACAACGAAATTTCAAAATTATTTGAACTGATGAAACAAAGTAGAACAGGCAAACATAACAAGGCTAAAGACTTGGAAAATTATGAAAACCGTATAGACAAATTAAAAAATGAAGTAAATACAATAAAACAAAAAAATCAGGAGATTGAATTTGAGATAAAAGAAGCCAACCACAACATACAATTCCTCAAAGAAAAAGCCCAAAACTTAGAAATTAACGAAGAAGAGTTCGAGTTAAAAGAATTATCCGAAAAAGACATAGAAGCCTTAGGGAACAAACAAAAAGAATTGGAAAGTTCATTAAAAAAACTTGGTTCTGTTGATTTAACTGTTTTAGACGAATACGAAGAAGTAGAAAAAGAATACCAAGAAAATCTAAAAAACAAAGAAGATATAATGAAATCAATAAATTCTCTTAAACAAAGTATAAAAAATCTTGATGAAGAAGCTCAACGTCAATTCAACACATTTTTTAACAATCTCAACAAAGAATTCTCATACTTTATCTCAAAACTTTTTCCAAACGGATACGGTGAACTCAGGTTAATTGGTGAGGGCAAAGAGTTTGAGAAAGGAATCCAAATATCTGTAAAAAAATCTGGGATGAACTTTCAAAAACTCTCTCTCTTTTCAGGAGGGGAAAAAGCTCTCATAGCGATAGCTTTTCTCTTCTCACTCATGAATCTAAACCCGAGTCCTTTTTATATACTAGATGAAATCGATGCCCCTTTGGATGATCTAAACGCCGCAAAAATATCAGACTTAATATTAGAGAACTCTAAAAAGTCCCAATTTTTGATAATAACACACAATAAGATAGTGATGGAAATTGCTGAGCTTTTTTACGGAATAACTATGAGAGAAGGAACTACCTACATAGTTCCCGTTGATTTCAAGGAGTTAGAACGATGAAAGCCGTGTTAGGAACGCCTATCGGTAGTGTGATAATCTATGTAAAAAATGACAAGATAACCAAAATAAAACTAACCTTTCAAAAAGAAGGGAGATCTGCAAGGCAAGAGAATAAAGACTTTCCTTCCTTAGAAGGGTGGGCTGCAAGGCAAGAGAATAAAGACTTCCCTTCCTTAGAAGGGCGGGCTGCGGGGCGAAGGGGCGCTAATAAAAATGAGAATTATTACAATTCAAAAACAAAGAAACATTTTGATATAATATATGCATATCTATTCGGAGATCTCCACAAAATCCCAAAAGAAATATTCGATTTCCCAGGTGAAACAGCTTTTGCAAAAAAGGTCTATGAAACTTTGTATAACACAAAAAAAGGAAGTGTAATTACCTACAAAGAATTGGCATCAAAAGCTGGAAATCCAAAAGCTTACAGAACGGTGGGAAATTTGATGAAGAACAACCCTTTACCCATAATTATCCCATGCCACAGGGTGATAAAAAGCGATGGCAGTATAGGAAAGTTTAGTCCAAATATCAAATGGAAAAAATATCTACTCGATTTAGAAAGATGAGAAATGGGTGAAGGGTAAAGCTCCTTTTCCTTATGGGCGGGCTGCGGGGCGAAGGGGCGCAAATAAAGACTAGGCGGAGCTTACATAAAAAAACCTAAAAATCATTTTACAAAACTAACAATCTATTTTTAAAAGCGCCACAAGACGGCGAAAAAATTTATCAGAAGGTGAAAAAAATGGATTTAAACGAAACAAATAAAAGATTACATCCAAAGCTCTTCAAAGTACCCATCGACAAAATAAGAATGGGGTACTACACTGACAAATACTTTACAAGGTATGTAGAAGTCCTAAAAAAAGACAAAAGAAAAGTAAATGTAACCTATCAATTTTTTCCAAGGACGGATTGTGTAGTAGTTGGAATAGATGAAGCACTAGCTCTTCTAACTTATGGAACAGGTTACTACAAAGATGAAGAAAAGGCAAAAGAGATTTTTGATGAAATTTTAACCATAGAAAGAGCAATACAAGACGCCTCTACACGAATGGACAAAGAAGAACTTCTAAATTGTACAAATAAAAAATGGGACCTTAGAATGCTACTAAACAGTTTATGGGTAGATAAATGGGACGAGATAGAGGTACTTGCTTTGAACGATGGAGACGAAGCAAAGAATATGGAGCCCGTGTTCGTAATCAAGGGTAATCCTGCTTTTTTTGGACATTTGGAAACGCTTCTTTTAGGGGTAATGGCAAGGGCTTCCAGCACGGCTACCGCTGTAAAAAAAGTTGTCAACGCTGCCAAAGGAAAACCGATTTTGTTTTTTAGCGCAAGATTTGATCATTTTTGGGTTCAAACAACTGATGGTTATGCAGCCTTGAAAGCTGGAGCCTTTGGAGTATCTACCGATGCAAATGCTGATTATTGGGGAGTTGAATCTCTCGGAACCATACCCCATGCTTTAATTGCCGCTTACAATGGAAACACCTCGGACGCAGCTATAGCTTTTAACAAATATATAGATGGTCATGTAAATAGAATGGTGTTAGTAGACTGGGACAACGACGTTATTGGAACTACCATCAAAGTAGCAAAAGAGTTTTATGAACACATATACGGTGAAAAACCCAATATTGATAGAGGGGATTTGTCCAAAATAGTTGGTGAAGGAAAAGACAAAATTTGGGCCGTTAGATTTGACACATCTGGATCCTTAAGAGATAAATCTGTCATTCCAAAAGACAAATCATCTTTAGGAGTTAACCCTGAGATGGTATGGCGGGCAAGAAGAAAATTCGATGAACTAGGAATGAACAATTTAAAAATAATGGTCTCAGGGGGATTTAACCAAGAAAAAATCGATTTATTTGAAACCCTTGAAGTTCCCGTAGATCTATACGGTGTAGGATCATCGTTGCTAAAACAAAAAATTGACTTCACAGCAGATATAGTAGAAGTCGATGGTAAACCCTGTGCAAAGGTAGGAAGAAAAAAAGGAGACTTCTCACGACTAAAAGTCGTCGAAAGAAATTACTGGGAATAATAATGGAGGTATACTATGTTTTCAATGACTCTCTTTTTAAGTCATTTTGTATCTGATTTTGCCTTTACCAACGTTTATTCTGATAAATTCCTGGAAAAGTCCAGTTATTACAAACATCTAATCTGGGTCTTATTGGTTTTTTTGGCTTTCAATTTTGATATGTTAACGGGATGGATGCTTTTAATAGTTTCACTCTCCGTCCTCCTACACATAGGTATAGACTTACTAAGAATAAAAAACCAAAACACCAACATCTACTTTGAAATCATATTTTTAGGGGCCTTTTTGATCTGGTCATACCTATTCAGAAACTTTTTCCAAGATTCTTTCTTATCTAACGTCTTTCAGTTCTATATTGTAGGAATGATCGTAGCAACAAGTTTTGGAAGCTTCTTATTCAGAACTTTCAACCTATTTGAAAAAGAAAAAAAAGACACAATCGGTGCATCGGAAAGGTTAGCGATATTCATTTTTATGATGGCTCAAAACTACCTTTGGTCCATTATAGCAGTAGGCGCCGGATTAGCATACAAACTTATCTTTGTAAAAGAAAAAAATATAAAAGAGCTAATCTTATCGCCAACCTATGCAATATTAGTTTCCTTATTTTGGTATTTACTAATGCAAAATATATACTAAGAGGGCTGAAAATTCATGAAAGAAAGAAAAAGAGACGTATACTACTGGCAAGAAAGAACGATCTTAAAAAATCTAAATATAGAATGGCAAGAGCATGCTATATTTAAATTCATAGACAAACAAGGAATTCAGGGGGTTGGGGCAGCCACCCCCAATTACTATTTTGGTGAGACATTTAAAACTACCATGGCGATATTGGAATTAATTAGAGATCTATTTGAAATGGAAGATGATATTGAAAACCTACCCAACATCGAAGAAAAATTCAATGAAAAGATAAAAAGAGACAACTCTTCAAAAACCGCTGTTTTTTTAGCGATCTTTGACTACCTAACAAACAAATACAATTACGATCCTGCAAAATTGCTCTTCCCGACTAAAAAAAGTATCTCGCAGGAATCTCTCTTTAGAATTTTTTGGAAAAAAGACATTAATATATTTGACTTACTTCCAGAAATTCAAAAAGATGAAAAAATTATAAAAATAGAGTTCTTAGAAAAACCGTTGCTCACAGAGTTTGAAAAAATATTGAAACTCTTCAAAGGTAAAAAACTATGGATTGACCTGAGAGGTTTATTCTCCCACCATGAAATCAGACAAATTCTAAAACTTTTGAAAACCTCTGAAACTATGGCTTTAGAACAACCAACCCCGAAGTATAAAGAAAATACTTTAAGCAATCTACAAATAAACTACCCAATTTTTTGGGATGAATCCATCGAACAACCTGAGGATATTATCAGAGTATCAAATATTGCTTCAGGAGTCGTCTTAGATATCACCAAAGTTGGTGGACTAACCAACTTAAAAAAACACTACGACCTAGCCAATATCCTCAACTTGGAAACAGTCATCTCCACAAGAATAGAACACCCCATAAATCTAAACTGGTCTAACAAAATAAAAAACGCATTCGATATAATAGATTTGAATATAAATCATTATATTGTAATATAATATACTGGCCAGTAATATACTGGTGAGTATATTACTAGCCAGTATATTACTATGATGCTTAATTTTATAAATTTCTCTTCTTGTCAGCATTTCTAATGGTGGTTTAAGTCCCCTTCGCTCCACAGTCTGCACAAAAGGAATGAAAAAAGTAATACTCTACAACACAACATCAAAACCGTCAAAGAAATTTTCCCCTCTTGGTTTAGCAGCTTGCTCCTTAAAAATTGGGAAATTTTGCTCAGTAACTCCTCTAAACGAAGTATTAATCTCTCCCCCTCCCCTCGACTCATTCAAAAGATATAAACTATTAATCAAAATTTCAAATAAAAACTTGATATTTCAAAAAAAGATAGTATACTAACTATTAGTATGCTAATAGTTAGTAAGTTAATTATTAGCATACTAATAGAATATTGACGCAGCCGTTGAAACTACAGATCTTTTCCTCAAATGGGCGGGGTTGTGGTGCGAAAGGGTAAAGCTCCATCCTTAAATGGGTGGGCTACCGAATGAAAATGAAGAAATAAAGATTTTCTTCCTTATGGGTGGGGAGCGGGGGTAGGGTGCTAATAAAGACTAAGCAAAGTTTACAAGAAAACTATACAAACAATTAACTCACAAAAAAGTTCTGGTTTTAAAAAGGTCACAGGGCGAAGCCCTCCCCCACCACGGGTTAGGGGCCGCAGGTTCTTTCCTCAAATGGGTGGGCTGCGGGGGAAGGGCGCTAATAAAGACTCTTTTCCTCACGGGTGGGGAGCGGGGTGAAAGGGCGCTAAATAATAAAGATGAAATGAGAGGAGAAAAGAAATGAAAGACAAAACACTTTGCACCGAAAATTTCCCTTTTGATAAACTCAATCCATCAACGATCAACGTTGTCCAACAATTCTTTCAAGTGATGAATCTCCAAAGACAGTTAAATTTCAAAATTATGGCAGAAAAAGATGTCTATCCTGGACAAGGAGTCTGTTTATGGTACATTTGGAAAAACCCTGGTATAAATCAAACAAATCTTGCAAAGCTCATGAACGTAGCTCCTCCAACGGTTTCTTTGATTCTTAAAAGGCTAGAGAAAATGGGACTCATACTCCGCAAATCCGATCCTGATGACATGCGCACACTTCAGATGTTCTTAACTGAAAAAGGAGAGGAAGAAATAAAAAATTTAAAAACTTCCTTTTCAAAGATCGTGAGATACAGCTTTGAAGGGTTATCAGACGAAGAACTAAATACCTTTAACGAGTTACTAAAAAAAATATCCAACAACCTATCAAAACATTTACAAAAAGGAGAAGATCAAGGATGAGAACCATACTAAGCAAATATTTAAAACAGTATTATAAAGAGGTAATTTTGGCATTGGTGTTACTTACCGTCCAAGCTGTCTCAAACTTATACCTTCCAAACTTAAATGCAGACATTATCAACAACGGTGTTGCCAAAGGAGACCTCAATTATATCATGCAAGCAGGAGGGAGGATGTTGTTATTTTCCCTATTACTCGTAGGTGCTGCTATAGGGGCGACATTTTTTGCATCTAGAATCTCTGCAAAATTTGCACATGACTTACGTAAAGATCTTTACTATAAGGTACTTAGTTTCTCTCAAAACGATATAGACAAGTTTGGAACCGCCTCGCTGATAACGAGAAACACGAATGATGTATACCAAATTCAGATGTTGATATTGATAATGTTGAATGTGATGATTCTTGCACCCATAATGGCAATAGGTGGTGCCATTATGGCTATACGTCAAGACGTTGTCCTTTCTACTTCGCTTTTAGTGATAATCCCACTGATGGGAATTGTTGTATTCTTTCTAATGCGTAAGGCAATTCCACTATTTAAAAGCATGCAAATAAAACTCGATAACGTCAACCGTGTTCTACGTGAAAAATTAATGGGCGTACGCGTCATCAGGGCTTTCGTGAAAGATAAAAGTGAAGAAAAAAGATTCGACAAAGTTAATAGCGACTTAACCCAAACCGCCATAAAAGTAAACAGATTATTAGCATTAGGTATGCCTCTTCTAATGCTTATTATGAACCTTTCAACTGTTAGTATTCTCTGGTTTGGTTCAATGCGAATAGACAGTGGAGCAATGCCAATAGGCAACTTGACAGCCTTCTTAACATATATCATGGAAATACTCATATCAATAATGATGGCAATGATGATGTTTGTCATGTGGCCTCGTGCTGAAGCATCTGCTGATCGTATCAAAGAAGTATTAGAAACAGAACCTACGATTAATGAACCAGACGATCCCGTAATTTTAAAAAGTAAAAAAGGCACTATCTCCTTCAAAAATGTGACATTCAAATACGAAGGCGCTGAGGAACCCGTACTAAGAAATATTTCATTTGAAGCAAAACCAGGCAAAACTACCGCAATTGTAGGTAGCACCGGAAGCGGTAAAAGCACTCTTATAAACTTGATCCCACGTTTTTACGAAGTCACCGAAGGGAAGATAGAAATCGACGGTGTAGATATAAGAGAACTGTCGATGGAAAACCTTAGAGACTCACTAGGTTTTGTACCTCAAAAAGCTTATCTATTCAGTGGAACGATAGCTTCCAACCTAGCATATGGTAAGAAAGATGCAACTGAAGAGGAAATGTGGCATGCCTTAGAAATAGCCCAAGCGAAGGATTTTGTAGAAGAATTACCTGATAAACTACAAGCTCCAGTTGATCAAGGAGGAACGAACTTCTCCGGTGGTCAAAGGCAACGTCTATCTATTGCAAGGGCAATTGTCAAAAAGCCAAAGATCTATATATTCGACGATAGTTTCTCTGCTTTGGATAACCGAACCGATGCGAACCTTCGTGAAGCCTTAAAGGAAGAGACTAAAAACTCTACAGTTATAATAGTAGCTCAAAGGGTAAGTACCATACTTAATGCAGACTTAATAATCGTTCTAAACGACGACGGAACGATAGCTGGGCAAGGAAAACATTCAGATCTTATGCAATCATGTGAAGTATATAGAGAGCTCGTAAAATCCCAGTTACCAGAGGAGGAAACCGCATGAGTCACAATAATACAAAAACTTCTAAAAGTTCAACCAACCGACATATGGGGATGGGAATGGGAAGGCGAGGAGGAGCAACCCCTGGGGAAAAGCCAAAAAATTTTTGGGGTTCCTTAAAAAGATTACTTGGATATTTAAAACCTCAATTAATACCACTTTTGTTCGTTGTTTCTTTTGCCGTTTTAGCTACGGTCTTTATGATAACAGCCCCTAAGATAATAGGGAACGCCACAAATGTTTTGTTCGAAGGTATAATTAGCAAAAATATGCCCGAAAATATGACAAAAGAAGAAGCTATACAAATGCTTAAGCTCTCAGGGAACGATCAAATCGCTGAAATGATTGGGCCAATGAATATAGTCCCAGGTGAGGGAGTTGATTACAACAAACTCGTACAAATCTTATTGACCCTATTAGTAATTTATGGTTTATCAGCCCTGTTCAATTGGCTACAGCAATATATGATGGCTGGTGTCTCTCAAAAATCCATCTATAGTCTCAGAAAAGAAGTTGACAAAAAACTAGCAACACTTCCACTTAAATATTTTGATAGTCATTCCCACGGTGATATTCTCAGTAGAGTAACCAATGATATTGATAATATAGGAAGAACGCTTCAACAAACGTTAACACAGATCATAACAGCTACTGTCACTATAATCGGTGTAATAGTTATGATGTTAACGATAAGTCCATTGCTCACATTAATAGCCTTGACGATGATTCCTTTATCTCTGATTGTCACAATGTTCATTGTAAAAAAATCTCAGAAACAGTTTGAAACGCAGTGGGACAGTACGGGAAAACTCAACGGTCATGTAGAGGAAACATATTCAGGCCATAACATTGTAAAGGTTTTCAACAAACAAAAAGAAGCTAAAGAAACATTCGACAACGAAAACGCTAGATTATACCAAGCAAGTTTCAAATCTCAGTTCATATCAGGCATAATACGACCTGCAATAGCTTTTCTAAACAATCTTAACTACGTAGCTGTCAGCGTTATCGGTGGACTTAGGGTAGCAAACGGTCTAATGACACTTGGAGATGTACAGGCGTTCATTCAGTACTCAAGAATGTTCACCCAACCAATAGTTCAAACAGCTAATATTATAAATATTTTACAATCAACCGTCGCTTCTGCTGAAAGAGTATTCGAACTCCTAGATGAAGAGGACGAAGTTCCTGATCCAATCGATCCTGTAGAATTACCTGAAGTAGAAGGAAGAATAGCGTTTGAAAACGTATCTTTCAGTTATGATCCTAAAAAACCTTTGATAGAGGGCTTAAACTTAGTTGTACATCCTGGAGAAAATGTAGCGATAGTTGGCCCAACAGGCGCTGGAAAAACAACACTTGTAAACCTTCTAATGAGATTCTACGATGTCACAGATGGAAGAATAACCTTGGACGGAACTGATATTAGGCAAATGAGAAGATCAGACCTTAGAAAAAACTTTGGTATGGTGCTTCAAGATACCTGGCTTTTTGGAGGCACGATAAAAGAAAATATCGCTTACGGTAAAGAAGATACCTCTGATGAAGAGATCATGGAAGCTGCTAAAGCGGCGTATGTGGATCATTTTGTGAGAACATTACCCCATGGTTACAACACAATAATAGACGAAGAAGCCTCGAACCTATCACAAGGTCAAAGACAATTGATAACCATCGCAAGAGCTTTCCTTGCAGACCCTAAAATTTTGATCTTGGATGAAGCGACGAGCTCTGTCGACACACGTACAGAAACATTAATACAACAAGCTATGGAAAAATTGATGAAGGGACGCACAAGTTTTGTAATTGCTCATAGATTATCTACAATCAGGAATGCCGATACGATCTTAGTAATGAATCATGGTTCCATTGTAGAAACTGGAAATCACGAAGAACTCATGAAAAATAAAGGCTTTTACTACAATCTCTACATGAGCCAATTTTTAGGAATCGATTTAAAAAAACCAATAAAAGAACTAAAAACACCACAAGAAAATATAGCATCTGTCAAAAGCTAAACTTTCTCCACCCCAACTAAGTTGGGGTGTTGAATGGATGAAAGTAATAAAATAATTTCCGAAAATGCGCCCTAAATGGGCGTTTTTTCAATTAAAAATTGCCAATAATTTCCACTTCAGAATTATATTTGGTTATTGATTTTTTCAAATCACGTAATGTAGAAATAGTGAGCATAGAAAAACAAATGGTGAATTTCGAAAAGATATTCATTTCATATACTAATGGGGATAGGGGAAGACAAAACTAAACTCTTGGCGGGATTTTATTCACTCTTTCCCGCCAACTTTTATATTCACTTCGGCTGAAAGCTATTAAACTTTTCTAAACATGTATGGTTCAACAGCTTCTGTCCTAACTGGTTTTGAAAGCCCTGCAAGTTTAATATAACTTCCCTTGTTTTGTATGCCTTTAACAGTATACTTTCTACCTTCGTATATAACTATATCCTTTGGTTGGTAGAAATACCTTTGAATACGTATGCTTCTTCTACCTTTAGTTACTTTCTTGCCTCGATACTTTCTAAGGTTCTCTGTATTGTGATTCTTATTGCGTGTTCTTCTACCGTTAAACAACTCTTGTCCTTTCTTAGTAGAACCATCTCTTGTATCTATATACTTTGCATCATAAAATTTCTCTAACGAACGATTGTTTCGTCTAATTTGTTCGAAGTATATAGGTTCTATTCTTCTTTGATTAGTTCCGCCTGCAATACAAAATGCATCGTTATAGTGAGTCTTGTCAAGGTTAAACTCTATTCTTCTGGATTTAGTTATATAACCGTATGTGTACCCACAACCAAGCATATCTATTAGTTTCCATCTAATGGTTGTCATAAAAGTAGCCGCTTTCAATGGTTTATAAACAGGTTTCATTCCATAAAGCTTACCATTTTCCCCATGATTTGCTGGGTTATGACATTTGGTACAAAGTGTAATCAAATTGCTTGGCCTATCAGTTCTATCGCCTTTCCAATAACCTATATGATGTATTTGCAACGGGACGTTAGTTTTGCCACATAATTGACAAGTGTGATTATCTCTGTGAAATATATACTCACGAAGATTATAAAAATCTCGTTGTTCTCCTTGTTGGTACTCTATACCTTCTATGTTAGGATTTTTAATCTTCTGAGTATCGAATTTTGCTACTTCAATTACTATGCTCGTTATTGGAAGTATATTCTTAATGAATTCTATAAATCGAATATGAGTATCTAACTTATGTTGGATACTAGGAGCTAACCAGCCATCAGGTTTTCTACGATTATCGAACCTTGGTTCTCTATACCTTAACCTATTTCTCCGAATTCTACGATACATTCCCTTTTCTTTGATAAGCTCACTTACATCATCTCTAAGTTCAACTTCTCCTGATAATACTTCTTCTTTCTCTGTTACAGCAGAAAAACCTATATGTTTGTGACCGCTATCTACACCAACCGTTATAGGTTGAGTGTAATGTGTTGTGTCATAAGTAAGTTGTATAGTGAACGGTTTGTTTCTAACTACTGTTGCTTTACCACTTCTAAGCAAATGCTTAACTTTACCATGCCTTTTAGTAGGCATTAAAGGTGTACAATCTTTCGCAATAACGTATACCATTTTTAGATCTCCTTACGGAAATAAATCCGCTTTTCAGCGGTAGGTTCACTTCGCCAATGTTATTCAAGGTTTTTAGTAGCAACACTTTTCCTACCATCAGAAATGTTTAATCACTACACTTAGAGTCTGGGACTAGTGAAGTATCCCAGAGTAACTATATCATTCTTGAATAACGTAGTCAATTAAGACTTAGGCTAATCAACTGACTTGTAGTTTCCTACAAGTCACTACCCTCTAGGGTAGTTGGCTGTTGACTCTAGGGTCTAAGAAACCGTATATTAAATCTAAAATTACGATACCGCAGATGTATAAAAGAGTTGTAAAAGACGACAAATTACCCAAAAAAACCAGGAATATCATCCTGCTGAATAGTAGCCAAAAAAGGTTCCCCATTCCAGGCCAATTAAATATACCTTCGATGATCAATGCTATAGATGTAAAGACCTTTCAATTATTTCGTCTGCGTCACTTAACTCAACTATTCTTCCAAGATACATAAATACTATCCTATCGTAAAAATATCCATCAGTTGATAAGTCATGAGTTATGTATAGATACGTTAGTCGTGAACTACTTCATCAATGAATTGACGAGCTTCGGATTCCCACTGAAATGATGTTCTTTTCATTAGTACATCTCTGATGTATCCAACACCACTACTCCTGGATTGGTTCTACCAATCCTACACAAATACTTTTTTGTATTTTTGTTCGTATTAGGATGTTCTTTTGTACCTCGAATATTTTACGCGGGGAAGGTAAGCGCGGTTATCGCATATTTTCTCCCTGCAACCTCATATATTCAGTTGTCAAAGAATATACAACTATATACATTATACATATTTCGACGTCTGTCAAATAGTGATGGAGAGGTTTGAAAAAATGGTGGACTCATGCTGGTGAGCATAATAAAAAACCCCACAAAGTACGGGGGTTTATATTAATTATAGACCCAAGGCTCGTGGATCCAGCGCATCCCTTATGGCATCTCCGAATAAATTGAAGGCAAGAACCGTTATAATGATAAACAATCCTGGTAAAAGCACCCATGGGTAACTGGTTAAAACTTGGATATCCTGAGCCTGAGAAAGCATCAAGCCCCAAGAGGCTCCAGGTTCTGTTACTCCCACGCCCAAGAAACTGAGACTAGCCTCACCTAAAATATATCCTGGTATAGATAAGGTAGCAGAAACGATTACGTAAGTGTAGGTGTTTGGTAACAAATGGTTCCAAATCACTTTTCTTGGAGGATATCCTAAGGCTATGGCTGCTTGAACAAACTCTGTTTGCTTCAAACCCATAGTCATTCCTCTTATAACCCTTGTCATTCCGGGCCATCCAATAAAGGACAGAATTACAACTATCAAAAGATACCGAATCTCTGGTGAGATACCTGTAGGCAACACAGCACTTAAAGTTAATATCAAATAAAGGCTAGGAATGGACATTAATATTTCCGTGAACCTCATAGTCACTTCGTCCACCCATCCTCCAAAGTATCCTGCCAAACCGCCTAAAAAAATACCGATTGTAAATGTTAATAATATTCCAATCAACCCTATAGAAAGGGAAATACGGGAAGCAAAGAATATCCTACTGAAAATATCCCTTCCATATTGGTCTGATCCCCATACATACAGAATCCCATCGTTTGAAAAATAATCAGACAGTGAAGGCAATTTTGGTTTTTCAACTCCAAATAAATGTAAATTGGTAGGAAAAAGGCCTAAAAGCTTGTAATCCCAAGAATGAATAAAGAATTCGATTGGATAATTTTTCAAATTAACCGCTTGCAAATCTGACGGAGTCAATACAACAGGTATAAAATCAAAATAAACATTTATTTCTTCCAACGTTGTGAAAGTATCTATGCTGATAATTTCTTGATTTCTTATTTTAGGAGCGTATCTATAATCGCTTTTGTAAGTATTAATTGCCATACTTCTGTTATCTTCGTTAACAACAATCGTCTCTCCACTCAAAAGTTTTGAAAAACTAACGTCAAAAAGGCCATTTTCAAATGAAACGGGGCCATTTAAGTTTTCTTCTTTAGTAAAATAATATAAAGGAATCAAATTCTGATCGTATTTTCGATTAGTTGCTAATTCAATGTACTCCCCATCGGCAGTTTTTGCCATGACGGTATTTTTAAATGTATAAGTTATATCTGAAACTGTTGCATTGTAAGTTGGATTATATGCACCCAATTCAAAGGTAGTTAAATTACCCGTTTCGGGATCTCTTGCCTTAATTATATCCAAATGGGTTGCTTCTACATAATTACTCTCGTACGTGATTGGATCTCTTTCACTCATATACAGGTAAGTATGAGGGCCAACTCTTTCTCCTGTGAATAAATCTTTTCTATAAATCTTAGAAGGTGGTGCAAATCTATACGAAATATGGTTATTAAATGGATTCATCGGAGAGACAAAATCAGCAAATATAGCCAATAAATATAATATAATCAACACGACAAGAGATATCATTCCCAATTTATGCCTTTTTAATGCCCTCCAAATAAGTGCAGGGGTTGACATGAATTCTCGTTCAAAAAGTTCTTCATCGGTTTGTGTGTTTTGGGGTGTGTTCTTCAAATTATCCTTCTGCTTTTTTCTCACTTATAAATCCCTCCAATTTAAGCACTCATTCTTAATCTGACACGAGGATCAGATGCAGCAAGTAAGATATCAGCGATCAAATTACCAGTAATTAAAAGAATACCTTGCAAAAACAAATTTGCCATCACCAAATAAATATCTTGCTGAAATATCGCATCTCTCATCAATGATCCTAAACCTGGCCACGAAAATACATATTCTGTTACCAAGGCACCACCCAATATCGAGGCTAAACTGAATCCCAGTGAGGTAATTACAGGATTGATAGCGTTTCTCAACGTATGCTTGTAAATGACTACATCTGAAGGCATCCCCTTTGCTCTTGCAAACTCTGCATAATCTTGGTTCATCTCATCTAACATCTGGCCTCTCATAATACGCATAGTTCCAGCAAGAGATGCGGTTCCCAAAGTAACTACAGGACCGGCCACATGCCAGAAAAAATCACCTATCTGCTTGTACCAGGGAAAATTAGCAAATTCGCGTGAAAGCATCCCACCAATTGGAAATATTCCCGTATTTGCGGCCCACATTAACCATAATAGAGCGAAAAAGAAGTTTGGAATTGAAATACCTATGAGTCCAAGAGTTGAAAGGGCTTGGTCCGTAAATTTGTATTGGTGAAGCGCCGCTGTTATCCCTAAAGGTATACCAATCCCCCAGGTAAAGATAAAAGTTGTTACACTTAATAAAAGTGTTGCTTCTAACCTTCTGAGCATAACCTCCCAAACATCCATTTTATAGATGAAAGAGTATCCCCAATCTCCCCGCAGAACGTTTCCTAACCACAAAAAATACTGGGTTACAGGGTTTTTATCTAATCCATACAATGTTTCTAATTCTTGAAGTTGTTCACGACTGATATTGGGGTTTATTCTATATGTATCTAAAAAATCACCAGGTGCCAATTGCATTACAAAAAATGAGATAACCGATACTCCCAACAATACAGGTATAGCAAGAATAAGTCTTCTAACTATATATTTAAGCAAGATCGAAGCCTCCTTACTACGATTTTAAAAAGGCAGAAGGTCTCCCTTCCGCCCTTATTTACTAAACCTAAAAATTACTGTTCTTTCCAAGTGTACTGAGCATTCCATAAACTTCCAGTGTAAGGGTTAATCGTTCCATGTTTCTCTACAGGATACAAATGTAAAGTGTTTTTATACAAGAGCAAATAATTTTGAGAAATTGTGTAAACTAAGATCTGATTCTCTGCAATCAACATTTGCCATTCGTCCCAAAGCTCTTGGATCTCATCTTTGTCCAAAATTGAGCGTTGAATTCTCATAATCTCATCAATTCTTTTTTCGGCAGGGTGTACCCAATATTCATTTGGATCAACCCATTCCATAACTTCAGGAGACCAGTTCCAGAAGTGTAATCCACCATCTAACAACCAAACGTTTTGACTCCATCCAGGATCGTCTCCTCCAACTAATCCAATGATAATTGCATCCCAGTTAGGTGAATACATTCTCTGAACTAGAGCGTTGAACTGTATAGGTCTGTAATTTACTTTGATTCCTAGTTTTGCTAAGGAATCAACTAAAATAACAGCAATTTCGTTTCTTACCACGTTTTCCCCGTTGGTGTTCAATTCAAATTCAACGACGTTTCCATCCCAATCGACTAACTCACCACTCTCATTCCAACTGAACCCTGCTTCTCTTAAAAGTCTCTGGGCTGTAACAAGTGAATATCTGAATCCCAATTCCTCGATTTCTGGATTGTAGAAAGCAGAAGAATTAGTTCTTGGACCATAGTTAGGCACACCTAAACCGTTGTACAAAGTATCTATGATAGTTTGTTTATCAAAGGCATACGCTACAGCTTTTCTGAAATTATCGTTTCTGAACCATGCTCTATGAACAGGATCGGCTGCATTGAAATTGAAAGCCACAAAGTTTGACCCGGCGGTCGCTGGTCCTACTATTACATTCCATCCCTTCTCCTCGGCTTGAGCTCTCAGAGATGGGAAATCCTTAGCTTGAGGACCATACAAATCTATTTCTCCTGCCTCGAATCTCAATCTTTCAACGTTCGTGTCTGTCACTATTTCATAGACAACTCTATCTAAGTAAGGAAGTTGAACCCCGTCTTTTGACTTTTCAAAGTAATATGGGTTTCTTTCCAAAACTACCCTTACGCCTTCGGTGTACTCTGTAACTTTAAAGGGCCCACCAACTACTATTTGATCGACTTGTTCTACCGTCCAGGTGGACTGGAAGGTTTCTGCATCCGTTACTTTATCTTCTAAAACATGTTTTGGCATTATGAAAAGTTCGCCACCGAGTGTTTCAAGCCCAAATCTGAACGTTGTAGGATATTTGAACATTATTCTATTACCTTCGACAGTCAATTCTGGGAGATTGCCTTCAGCATCCATATAAAAATCGTTACCATCTGCTGTTAAATCTGGAACTATTATCTTTTCCCATGTGAACACTACATCGTCAACGGTTAATGGATGTCCATCAGACCATTTAACTCCCTCTCTCATCTCAAACCAGTAGAGTGTACCTCCATCTTCTGTATGTTCTACTCCCCAATCTTTTGCAAGTGACGGTTGTGTTGGTTGTCCATAAAAATCACTACCTAGTAATGTGACAAGAGTCCAACTGATAATATCCTCAGATGATGTTTCTTGAGACCAGTAAATATTCAAAGTTTTTGGGCCAGAAGTTGTTGCAAGGTACAGGGTTCCTCCTTTTTGACCACCTTCCACATCGGCGATAAGCCACTCAGGGTTGTAAGCTTCTTGCGCAAAAATCGCCAAAGCGCTTAAAGTAATGACTAAAAGTACCAACAACTTTCTCATGTGAATCCCTCCTTTAAGTTATTTTACTAACTTACCCTCTTTTTCTTGTGATAAACCTCTATCTCTATCCTCTTTGTATAAGAAACAAGCAACATAATGGTTTTCGTTTATTTTATAGTAATCAGGGTAATCTTTTTTACATATCTCCATAGCATATGGACATCTTGGGTTGAAGAAACATCCCTTGGGCCTGTTAACTGGACTTGGTACTTGACCTTTAACCAAAAACTTTTTTCTATCTCTTCGTTTTCTTGGATCAGGAAGAGGGGCGGCATTTAACAAAGCTTGGGAATACGGATGTAAAGTTCTATCAAATATTTCGGAACCATCTCCATACTCAACTAATCTTCCAAGGTACATTACACCAACATGGTTTGAAATGAACCTAACAACCCCTAAATCATGAGAAATAAAGAGATATCCAACGTTGAACTCACTCTGTAAAGACTTTAAAAGATTGATTATCTGTGCCTGTACTGAAACATCTAATGCAGAAGTAGGCTCATCCAGGATGATCAGCTTTGGATCTAAAATAATCGCACGTGCAACGGCAACCCTTTGTCTTTGCCCCCCAGAAAATTGATGAGGATATCTGTCGGCATGGTAGGGTTTCAAACCAACTTTTTTCAACATATCAAGCGCAATATTTTTTGCTTCTGTTTTATTTTTTGCCATCTTGTGAAACAAAAGCGGTTCAATCAATGTTTGCCCTACCGTCATTCTTGGATTCAAAGAAGACGTAGGATCCTGAAATACTATTTGAACATTCCTTCTAAAATCCGTTCTTTTTCTATCTATATCTTTAAACATATAATCAAAAAATTTTTCTTTTCCATTATCATAGTAATATTGAATATACTTCCTCTCTTCATCTTCAAGGGTTTCTAGAACCTTCTCTTTGCTCCCTAACTCTTCTTCTAATTCATGAGCGTATTCGATGTATTCCCTTTCCAAATACTTTGCCCCGGCTCTTTTGCTCATAAAATAATGAGAAGTTTCTTCTCCGTTTAAAAAAATCTTCCCCGAAGTAGGATCTTCCAACCTCAGAATCGTTTTACCGATGGTTGTCTTTCCACAACCTGACTCTCCAACCAATCCATAAGTCTCATTTATATCTAAATTTAAATTGATCCCATCCACTGCTTTAATGTACCCGACAGTTCTATCTATTAAAAATCCCTGTTTAATCGGGAAATATTTTTTTAGATTACGAACTTTTAAAAGCATCAAAGAGCCTCCTTTTTATCTATCACATCGTCATAATGAAGAGGAGTAGAATCAGATAAAGGATTAAAACATCTTAGGTAATGATTTTCTTCAACTTCTTTTAACTCAGGCCATTCTTTCCTACATTTTTCAGTGGCATATGGGCATCTTGGTAAAAAAGGACACAATGGTGGGGGATCCAGCATAACAGGAGGTTGCCCTTTTATCGGGTTTAATAGATCTACCTTTATATCGTGCCTTGGTATACAGGAAAGCAAAGCATGGGTATATGGGTGCATAGGTTTTTCAAAAAGTGTATAAATATCTGTCATTTCCATCTGAGCCCCACCATACATTACGATAACCTTATCGGCTACCTCAGCTATTACAGAGAGGTCATGAGTTATGTATATCATTCCCATATTATACTCTTGTTGTAAATCTTTCATCAATTCCAAAATTTGCGCTTGAATAGTAACATCCAAAGCGGTGGTAGGTTCATCAGCTATTAAAATTTCTGGATTACAAGAAAGCCCTATAGCTATTACTACCCTTTGCCTTTGTCCACCTGAAAGTTGGAAAGGATAATCATCGATCCTTTCGCCTGGATTGGCAATACCTACATCATCTAAAAGTTTTATAGCCCTTTCCCTTGCTTCTTCTATGGATACATTTTGGTGAAAAACAATGGTTTCAATCATCTGATCCGCTATTGTAAACATTGGGTTCAAAGAAGACATTGGATCCTGAAAGACCATTCCTATGTGTTTCCCTCTTATCCTTGTAAAATCTTTCTGTTTTAATTTTGCAAGATCAACAAACTCTTCCTTACCGTCTTTACTAAATTCGTTCGTTTTAAATAATATCTGACTCTCTTTAGTAATATATCCTGGGCTTTTTATCATCCCCATTATAGATTTCATAGAGACACTTTTGCCAGATCCCGTTTCCCCAACGATTCCCAAAGTTTCGTTTTTACTCAATGTAAAGGAAAGTTGATTAACAGCTTTAATCGTTCCTTCTGCTACAGGAAAGTGAGTGCTCATATTTCTAACGTCTAAGATGATATCATTCAATATATTCACCTCATCACATAAAATTTTGCAGACTTTAGAAGTTCTAAAGCTTGTGTTAGCGTCCCTTCGCTCCGCACCCATAAGGAAGAGTGTAAAACGTTTTCCTTCATCCCACTTCTCCCCACTCAGAAAATACCTACCCACAACAAAAACTTAAAATTACAATATATTATTACTACTTAACAATATTTTCAATCCCATAAACAATTATAGTAAAGTTTACAGAGATTGTCAAGTAGAAAAAAACTAATTAACAGTAATCTACAAGATTTATTGCCAATTATTCCTAAATAATGAAGAAAATTTCAATAATGCTAACTTTTTCGAATTTTTATGAAAAAAATTTCATGAATCGTTGTTCAGTAGTTCTTCTTGTCTTTCCAGAGATCTTTTAATCGCTCTTTTATACGCTTTTCAATCCCCATTTCCTTTGGTGTAAAAAATTGGGTATTTTCAAAACCTTCTGGCATGTAACTTTCTCTAACGAAACCTCCATAATCGTGAGGATACTTGTATCCCTCTCCAAAACCTTGTTTTTTCATTCTTTTGTTCAAAGGATTTATCAATTTAGGGGGTATCTCGAAATTATTTTGGCTTATAAACTCTTTGGCTTTAGCGTAGGCTAGGTATGCTGAATTGGATTTTGGTGATGAACATAGATAAATTGTAGCTACAGATAATGGAAGATAACATTCGGGGTAACCAACGTGTTCAGTAGCTATCATCGCTGATACAGCGATATTTAAAGCATTAGGATCAGCCAAACCGACATCTTCGGCAGATAAAATAACCATCCTTCTTGCTATATACATCGGGTCCTCACCACTTTCAAGCATATAAGCAAGATACAATAGCGCGGCGTCCACATCGCTACCCCTCATACTTTTTATATATGCAGAAATTAAGCTATATTTTGCATTTTTATCGTAAGTTAGTCGATACCCAGTAAAATCTTTAAGAAATTCTAAATCAATTGAATTGATCCCAGCTTCATTTGCTGTTTCTATTAAATTCATTATCCTTCGAAGATCATTTCCAGCATATTCTATCAGTGCTTTGCGTGCCTCTTTTGTAATTTTCAAATCTTTGTAATAATCCTCTATTTGATGGAATAATTTTTCATAATCGTCAGTAGTTAGTTCTTTAGTTTTAAAAACTAATACCCTCGATAACAAAGCAGGATTTACACTAATAGCTGGATTTTCTGTGGTCGCCCCTATGAGAGTTAATTCTCCCGTTTCAACACTTAAAAGTAAGGTATCTTGTTCGGCTTTATTCAATCGATGTACTTCGTCGACAAATAATAATTTGGGTTTTGAAAAAAGATTATTCTTTTGCTCTATTATATCCTTAATTTTTTTCTTTCCTTCTATAGCCCCTGAAATAGAAAAAACATCGTAATAATCTTTTATTTCGTTTATTAAAGCCCTTACAATCGTAGACTTACCGCTGCCAGGTTCACCATATATAATGAAAGATCTAACCTTTTTATTCTTTATCCAGGTTTTAAGTATTTCTTTCAACTTTACGTTACCCAGTACCTCGTCAACCGTTTTTGGCCTAATTATCTCATAAAGAGGTTGTGTACCACTCAATAGTATTTTCCACCCCTTTTTCTAAATCGTATTTAGGCTCCCATCCTAAAATACTTTTTGCCTTAGCATTCGAAAGTAAGCTTATCTTCACATCACCATCTCTTTCTGGCTTATAAACCGGGTCATTTTCATATCCTGTTTTTCTTTTCATCACTTCAAAAAGCTCGTTTACGGTGGTCTTTGTGTTGGTTGAAATATTTATCGTCTCCTTATCCGCTTTATTTATTGATAAAAAGTTGGCTTCAACTACATCAAAAACATGTACAAAATCTCGTACCTGTTCTCCATCACCGTAAATAACTATCTCTTTTTTCTCAACCATATTCTGAGTAAAGATTGCCACTACCCCTGCTTCTCCTTTAGGGGTTTGTTTTGGGCCATATACGTTGGCATATCTCAATATGGTGTAATTCAGATCATATTGGAGTGAAAAAAACTCTATGTACTTTTCGCAAGCAAGTTTTGAAATAGCATAAGGGCTAATAGGATGTGGGCAGTAATCTTCTGAAGTGGGAATAGGAGCGTTATCACCGTAAATAGCCCCTCCTGTAGAAGAAAATACAAACTTTTTAATCCCGTACTTAACGGATAATTTCAATAAATTCAAAGTACCCATCACATTGATTTCTGCGTCCCAGTTTGGGTCTTTAACAGAATCGGGAACAGAAATCTGTGCCGCTAAATGAAAAACATAATCAAACTTGTGTGTTTCAAATATTTTCTCCAAAACATTATAATCTCTAATATCTTGTTGGTAAAAAAGAGCCATAGGTGACAAGAATTCTACATTTCCTGTGGAAAGATTATCTATAACAACTACGGAATGGCCTTCTTTTATCAATCTATCAACTAAATTTGAACCTATGAAACCTGCACCTCCAGTAACGAGGATTCGATATTTGTTTTTATCAACCATATTTTACCTCCAAAAGTGATAATGATTTAGCGTCCCTTCGCCCCGCAGCCCACCCCACAGTTAGCCCACAGCACATTTTCTTATTTGAGGGGCGTGGTAGTATAATAAATATATATTCTTAAAAGAGGTGATTTTTGTGAAGTCTTACCCCTCAGAGTTAAAAGCTAACGTTGTTAAAGAGCATGTCGATAAAGGTGTTTCTTGTTCTCAACTTAGTAAAACTTACAACATCCCTACCAGAAATATCCAAAAGTGGGTGAAGAAGTTTAGAGATTCTGGTGAGAATTATTCTTGCTTTTTCAACGGTCCTTTTAACAAAAATTCCATCGTTTCTCGTGGCTCTAAGATTCCTCCTGTGGTTTACGAGAATTCCGGTGTCGATTTGGATGAGATTTCTCGCCTTTGTATGGAATATCCCGATCTCGCTCAGACTCTTCAAACTTTGAAGGATTTGGTGATCGAAAAGGATATTGAGATCAGAGTTCTTAGAGAACAAGTTGAGTTTGTAAAAAAAAATTTGAATCAGAGAAAATGATGGAAAATAGACATGTTGATTTTAAATCTACACCCATTTTGGATATTCAATATGTCAATAGGTTACATCGAGAGTACGGCGTTTCTCTTTCTTATCTTTTTGAAGAGTTCAACGTGAACCCTAGAACTTATTATTACAAGACAAGACTCTTCTTGGATACAAGTTCTTTGTCAAAGAAAAAGCATTCTAATTCTAAAACTCGAGGTTTTTGCTATACTGTGAATGGCGATAAGGTTCCTGATGAGTTTGTAATCGCTGAACTGATAAAAATTAAGGAACATCTCAATATGTATGTCTCAAAGCATTATTTGAAAACTCTTGGTTCTACTAAGCTGTGTGCGTATTTCAAGAAAAATTATGGAATAATTATCAATCATAAAAAGATGAGACGTTTGAAACACGAAATCGGTTTGGTTGGAAAATATACAAACCATTCACCACATCCAAGAAGAGGTCCTCAAAAACATGTTGCAACTGCTCCTAACCAATTTTGGGAAATGGATATCAAATACTTTAAAACTAAAGATGGTTATGTACAGGTGTTCAGCATAATTGATACTTTTGATAGACAGATTGTTGGCTCTTACATCGGTCCATCATGTAAATCAAAGGATATAATTAAAACTATCTTTGAAGCTCTTAGGTACAGAGGAATATCAGGAAAAAACTTGATTATTAGATCAGATAACGGTACTCAATTCACTTCTTTGTTAACAGAAAATTTTATGAGAAATGTTGGTATACTCCATGAGTTTGGATATCCACATAATCCAGATTGTCAAGCCTTTATCGAATCTTTTCATTCAAGTGTCCAAAGAGAGTTTGTGCCTTTGAATACCTTTACTAATATTAGCGATTTCACTACGAAATACAAAGTGTATTTGGATTTTTACCTTAATATTAGACCTCATGGTTCTTTGAACTACTTGACACCAAATGAGTTCCATGTTTTATACAAAAAAAATAGAATTGAAATTAAGGAAATCAAAGAAAAACTTACCATTTTTGAGTAAAATCGAGTTACGCCTCTCTAATTTCTAATATTCGGGGCTCCGTCCGCACCCATAAGGAAAAGATTAGAAGAGCTCCGCCCTTCGCTTTACACTCCAATTAATGGAAGGAGTTGAGGGCTTTACCCTTCGCTCTCTATACCAGTTTAAGGAAAGAAGAAGTTGATACTGTACCTTATATTTTATATTAATTATAACACTCTATAACATCAAATGTATTTTTGAAATTTAAATAGATTAGATTAAAAAAAGCTGCTAACATATGCAACTTTTATGTTATAATTAATTTTAAGTCCTTTTGTTGTTCTATGCAAAAAAACTTTTATTAAGCAAAATTAGGGAAAATCCCTTTCCTTATGGGTGGGCTGCGGGGGTAGGGCGCTAACAAAGACTAAATAAAGCTTACAAAAGAACTACGCAAATAATTAATTTGCAAAAAAATCTAGTTTCAAATGGGTCACAGGGCGAAGCCCTCCCCCCAGCTGGTTTAAGGACCGCAGGTCCTTCCTCAAAAGGGTGGACTGCGGGGTGAAAGGGGAAAATCCCTTTCCTTATGGGTGGGCTGCGGGGGTAGGGCGCTAATAAAGACCAAGCAAAGCTTACAAAAGAACTACGCAAATAATTAATTTACAAAAAAATTTAGTTTCAAATGGGTCACAGGGCGAAGCCCTCCCCCCAACTGGTTTAAGGACCGCAGGTCCTTCCTCAAAAGGGTGGGCTGCGGGGTGAAAAGGAAAAATCCCTTTCCTTATGGGTGGGCTGCGGGGGGTAGGGCGCTAATAAAGGCCAAGCAAAGCTTACAAAAGAACTACGCAAATAATTAATTTGCAAAAAAATCTAGTTTCAAATGGGTCACAGGGCGAAGCCCTCCCCCCAACTGGTTTAAGGACCGCAGGTCCTTCCTTAAAATGGGTGGGCTGCGGGGTGAAAGGGCGCTATCGCTTAGTATTTCATACTTTTAAAAGAGGTGAGTAATTTTGGCTGAATATGAAATCTTCAATCCCAACGAAGAATTTAACGATGAAGGTAACAATCATGAAGGTCATAGATGGCGCAATATAATCATTATTGCTGTTATCATAGCGATTGGCATCTACCTTTTAACAGGTGTTTATCAGGTAGGACCTTCTGAAGTAGCATTAGTTAAAACGTTCGGTGAATACAAATCCACCGCAGGACCAGGCTTACACGTTCATCTACCCTACCCTGTTCAATCCCATGTTATAGTTGATGTAAGAACAATAAATAAAGTTGAACTAGGTTTTAGAACTACCAGCACAGGAAGAACCCCCACATACAGTTCATACACTGATGAAGCAGAAATGATCACTGGAGATCAAAATATAATTAGTATAGAAGCGGTAGTTCAGTATAGGGTAAACGATCCTGTGGCGTATGCCTTCAATGTAATTCAGGGGTACGACCTAGTTAAATCGACCTCTGAAAGCGTACTTAGAGAACGTGTTGCTCTGTCAGAGTTAGAAAACGTCTTGACTACAGAGAGAGATCAAATTGCCATGGAAACCGCTGAAAGAGTTCAGTCCATACTAGACAGTTACAACTCTGGTATTCTAATACAAAACGTTTATCTCCAAGCAGTAACACCACCAGAACCTGTGGTTCCAGCTTTCGATGATGTGAACAACGCGCGTCAAGACCAACAAACATCTATAAACGAAGCACAAAGGTACGGCAATGACATTATTCCAAGAGCTGAAGGAGAAGCTCAAAGAATCTTAAACGACGCGCAAGCTTATGCCTATGAACAAGTTGCAAAGGCAACAGGAGAAGCAGAAAGATTCAAAGCTTTACTGGAAGAATACCAAAACTCCGAAGATATCACAAGGAAAAGATTAATATTAGACTCTGTACAACAAATGATTAAAAATTCAAAGATACAAGTAGTCTCAGAAAAAGGAGACACCTTGAACTTTTTGGATTTAAGTGAATTTATTGGTGGTGATGCACAATGAAAAATACGACGCTATGGGCAGTAGTTATAATCGTAGCTTTTTTTGTAATCCTCTTTAGTTTTACAGCTTTCTACATCGTTGATCAAACTCAGCAGGCAATAGTCCTTAGATTTGGAAATATTATAAGCATAAAAACAGAACCAGGAATATATGTAAAAACTCCTTTTATAGACAACGTAGTAAAATTGGAGAAAAGAATTATGATCTATGACATACCCGTAGAAAGAGTAATAACTTCCGACAGAAGAACTATCTTAGCCGATACATATGCAATATGGAGGATAGAAGATCCTCAAAAGTTCATTGAAACACTCAGGACCGTAGAAGTTGCTAAGACAAGAATCGACGACATCGTTTATTCTCATGCAAGAGATGTTATAGGAAATTACACATTTCCTGAGGTTCTTTCAATAGAAAGGCTGGCAATCCTGGAAGAAATAAAAAATCGCAGTGAGGCATCACTCGAAGATTTTGGAATAAACGTAGTTGACGTAAGGCTCAAAAGAACCGATTTACCTCAGGAGAACACTGAAGCTGTATACGAAAGGATGAAAAGTGAAAGGTACGCCATGGCTGCTCAATTAAGGGCTGAAGGAGAAAAAGAAGCCCAAAGAATGAAAGCCGAAGCTGACAAACAAGCAAGTATAATAAGATCAGATGCCCAAAAAGAAGCTGATATCATAAGAGGAACAGGTGAGGCAAGTGCAATAAACATTTACTCAGAAGCTTATTCCTTGGATCAAGATTTCTTCGAACTCCAAAAAATAACAGACATTTACAAAGACTCTTTCAACAACAGTGTATTAGTAATACCCAACGATTCACCTTTACTTGAACTTTTCTATGAGGTGGAATAGTGTTGAAGCTGGTTTCTAAAATAGTATTATTCTCTATGTTAATAATATTACTCTCGGGATGTCAATACGTTGGTAATTCTAATGTTGATTTTGAAATCGAAATTCCAACCAAAATTTCCCCAAATATCCCGTTAATGATAAAAACAAACTTTTACTATGAAAACGTGGAAATAATTATCGATGGTGAGGAGATTGAACCCTCCTATCTTATGAGTGAGGAGGAGACTTCTTCCTCCTCCTTCCTTATGGGTGGGGAGCGGGGCGAAGGGGCGCTATCCAACATCAGCGATGGCCTCCACAAAATCAATATCAAATTTCTAGATAACAAAAACAGAATTATCACTGAATATGCCACAAACATAACTTTTGATTCCACTCCACCAAAACCATCATATTTCAACCAAGAACTATCGGCAGGCAATTTAAATTTAGAATACAAAGTAGATGAAAAAGACTTTTCTAAAGTCTCTTTATACTACAACGAAACAGAATTAGCCTCTTCGACTTCGTTACAAGACAGTTTCTCAATAAAAATAACCAAAAATTCCGGAATTAAAAATTACGTTCTACAGTTCAAAGATGATGTCGAAAACACTTACAATCACCCGATCGAAATAGATACGGACATTGACAAACCTCCGGTTATAAACTCAGATATTGTAAGCGTTAATCTTTTTTCAGAAATCAATATAAAGATTTCTGACGACTGGGATGATAACTTTTTAGTTCTCATAGACGATGGAGATGAGATTAAATACCCATCAGAATTGTTACTAAAGCCAACAAACAATGCAACGATGATTGTTTTTGACTCAAACAAAAATAAAACCGAAAAATTTGTAAATTTTAATGTTGACGATCAAATCCCTACCCCGCCTGAAATTACGGCACGGCTAATCTCTGAAGACATGGATTTCATATCTTGGCGATATGATCCTAACTATCAAAATTACATTGTCGAAAAATATGATGAAATATTTGGCTGGAAAAAATTTTTTGAATTAAAAAACACGTTCATTGAAAACCCAAATTATGATATTATTTTTGTAAGAAAAGTTACCAACAATGGAACATACGGGTTTCCTTCAGATCCAGTAATCACTCTCTCAGAGGCTCTTGTTCCATATGCCTCTGGTACGATAAACAAAGTAGACAAAAACCTTTTCTTGCCACAAATTAACACGCCCTTTGTTATAGCTTCTGATATACTAATACCAGAAGGGAAAACATTTTTGGTAGAATCTGGAAACCAAATCAGATTATATAACGGTGCGACTGTGGTTGTTGAAGGGCTAATGTTTTTAATGCCAGGATTTGATAAAACTCATATATTTGGAGAAGGAGAAATAGCACTAAACGGTGGAACCATAATCGCCTACGACACAGACTTTGAAAACATCAAATTTACAGGCAAAGGGAAATTATTATTTCTTAAAAACTCAACCCTGGATAATTACAGCTCAATTGACACACAAAGCATAGGGAGAATTTGTCTTTACGACTCATCCATATCGGACTACGTTAAAATAACAAACTCATCTGGTGTTTATACCAATAATACTTACTTAAAAGAAATATCGTTAAATAACGTGGCAGAATCATTATTCAAAAACTCAACAATAGACCTTTTCAACTCATCTATAAACAGTAGAACAATAATGGAAACTTCTACTATAAAATTAATGAACATTGAAACATTCTCATTCATGAACAGCATTGATACTAAAATAGAAAGACTAAATATAGGGGAATATTCAATATTCCTAAAAACAGAATAAAAGGGCAAAGCCCTTTTGAAGCTCCTTAGATGGGCGGGCCCGCGGGGTAAAAGGTACAGACCCCCTTCCTTACGGGTGGGGAGCGGGGGAAGGGCGCTAATAAAGACTTTTTTCCTCACAGACGGACTTTTGAGGATGAAAGGGGAAAGACCCTTTTCCTTATGGGTGGGCTGCGGGGCGAAGGGGCGCAAATAATGACTAAGCGCAGCTTACAAAAAAACTTTTAATCAATTAACTCACAAAAAACGCTCCACTTTTAAAAAGGTCACAGGGTGAAGCCCTCATTCCAGCAGAGTTTAAGGGACCACAGGTCCCTTCCTAAAAAGGGTGGGCTGCGGGGGAAGGGTGCTAATAAAGACCCTTTTCCTCACGGGTGGGGAGCGGGGTGAAAGGGCGCTAACACATGGACACAACCACCAAAATCCATCAAATAGACCAAATTTACAGATCACTAAAACTAAAAACACCCAATAAACATCATCTCCCAACACATGCAAGTGTACTATTATTAGCCACTCATCCAGCAAAAGACAACTCCACCATCGTAGAACTCGGAAGTGGCATAGGGCACGTCAGCCTTGTAATTGGGAAAATGCTACCAAACAGCAAAATAATAGGTATAGAAATACAAAAGGAACTATATAAATACTCCTTACAAAACAAAGAAACAAACGAAATAAACAACGTAGAATTCCTCAATACAGAAGTAAAAAACGTCAAAAATCATTTTGACACAGAATCTATAGACTATATAATTTCAAATCCTCCACACTACTTTGATGGATTAAAAAGTCAAATCAGCGATAGAAAAATTGCCAGATCAGCTGAAGACTTAAAGGTATTAGAAGATTTCATCTATGCTTCAAAATACCTTTTAAAAAACAAAGGACTAGGTTGTTTTATAATTCATCCTTACGTCCTTTCAGACGTATTAATAATCTTAGAAAAAAATAATTTAGAACCTCAACACATATATATCGCCTACGGAAACAAAGAAAAAGACGCCCAACTAATCTCTTTGACATTCAGAAAAAACGGAGGTAGAAATCTGCTCATTCACCCTCCGATCTTCTTCTCTGAATGGGGCAGGGAGCACAAGGAATAACCTCTTTCCCTTATGGGCGGGCTGCGGGACGAAAGGGAAAAGAACCCTTTTTCTCACGGGCGGGCTGCGGGGTGAAGGGGCGCTAAATATACCAAGTCTCATCAAAGAAGGAGGCTTTCACAATCATTGAACATACTAGACATCATAACCCTCAAAGAAGTATATAAAAAATCCAACAAAGAACTCTTAGAATACACAGAAACAAACACATCACCCACACTATTCAAAGAAGAATTCGAAGAAAACAAAAGAAAAATCGTTCAAAGCTTAGACAAAATAAAAGATTTAGGCATAATCACTTACTGGGACGAAGAATATCCAGATCTATTAAAAACCATCAACGACCCTCCAGTAATTCTTTACTATTTCGGTGATCCATCGCTTTTAAAAAGCAAAACGGTCTCCATTGTTGGAACAAGAAAAGCCACAGATTACGGAAAATCTATATGTGCTGAAATCGCCAAAGTCCTGAGCAGCTACACTATAGTAAGTGGAATGGCATATGGAATAGATTCGATAGCCCAAAGAAACGCAAGAAAAACGATTGCCGTTCTAGGTAACGGGATAGACATAATATATCCAAAATCCAACGAATCACTCTACAACAAAATAAAAGAAGAAGGGCTAATAATATCAGAATATTTCCCAGGTACCAGGGCAACAAAATACACATTCCCCTACAGGAACCGCATAATTGCAGCTCTATCTGAAAAAACCATAGTCGTTGAAGCCGCTAAAAAAAGTGGATCACTGATAACCGCAAGATACGCACTCGATTACGGAAGAGAAGTATTAGCCGTACCAGGGGATATAACAAGGTTAAATTCATACGGGACTAATTATCTAATCTACTCTGGCGCCATCCCCATAATCTCTTTACAACACCTAAAAGAGTTATTTGGAATAACCAACTTAGAAGGGGAAAGTCCCTCTCAAAATCCTGAAGAAATGGAGGTAAAAGAAAAAATACTAAAACTAATAAACGAAGGGAAGAATAACTTAGACTCACTATGTGAAAGCTTAAAAGAAGACATCTCAACAATATTATCCACTATAATGCAACTAGAAATAGATGGGAAACTCTCCCAAGAAAACGGCACATACTTTACCCTAAATTAATAAAACCCCTTGGGCGGGGCGAAGGGGGGCTAACACAAAAGGAGGTGGCAACACATGCCAATACTAACGGAAGAAGAAATAAATATGCTTGTCAATGCAGAATGTCACGACCCTTTTATTTATCTAGGCTTAAGAGAACTCGACAAAGAAAACTTAGTCATAAGGGTTCTACAACCCTTTGCAAAAGAAGCATATTTGATTTCTAAAAACACCACCGTCAAACTCGATAAAATCCACGAAGCTGGACTCTTTGAAAAAAAGATCCCAGGATCCCAAATATTTGAATACGAAATAAAATGCACAGACTACAACGGCAACACCTGGACTTACAAAGACCCCTACTCTTTTTTACCAGTCATATCTGAATACGACAGATATCTCTTCAACGAAGGAAACCATTACAAAATATACGAAAAATTAGGCGCGCACCCAATGAAAATAAACGGAATCGAAGGGGTTTTATTCTCAACGTGGGCACCAAACGCTAAAAGAGTCAGCGTCGTTGGTAACTTCAACAATTGGGATGGAAGAATACATCAAATGAGGGTCTTAGGTCAATCAGGAATATGGGAAATCTTCCTTCCAGGTGTTGTTGAAGGAGACTTATACAAATTTGAAATCAAAACTCAAAATGGAGACCTATTACTAAAAACAGACCCTTATGGAACTTACTTTGAAGTAAGACCCAAAACAGCCGCCATTGTATACGACATACAAAACAAACACACATGGAACGACTCCAAATGGATGGAAGAAAGAAAAAATAAAAATTGGATAAAAGAACCAATGTCAATCTATGAAGTCCATCTAGGCTCCTGGGCAAGAAAAGAAGAAAATCAATTTCTAAATTATAGGGAACTAGCGGAAAAACTTTCAGCATACCTTAAAGAAAACCATTTCACCCACATAGAACTATTACCTGTAAGCGAACATCCCTTGGACATCTCTTGGGGATACCAGGTAACAGGCTACTATGCTCCAACAAGCAGGTTTGGAAAACCCGAAGACTTCATGTACTTTGTCGATAAAATGCACCAAGAAGGTATAGGTGTCATCGTTGACTGGGTGCCAGGACACTTTCCAAAAGACGCACATGCTTTGGGAAGATTCGATGGCACAGCCCTTTATGAACATCTTGACAGCAGATTGGGAGAACACAAAGACTGGGGAACATACATATTCAATTACGGAAGAACTGAAGTTAAAAACTTCCTATTGGCAAATGCACTATTTTGGTTGGATAAATACCATATAGACGGCTTAAGGGTAGACGCCGTAGCTTCAATGCTATATTTAGACTACAGCAGACAAGATGGAGAATGGATTCCCAACAAATACGGTGGGCGAGAAAATCTTGAAGCCATTGATTTTTTAAAGCAACTCAACACCGTCGCCTATCAATACTTTCCTGGGATTGTAACCATTGCAGAAGAATCTACGTCATTTCCCGGAGTAACTACGCCGGTTCATGAGGGTGGTTTAGGTTTTGCATTCAAATGGAACATGGGCTGGATGAACGACACACTCAGATACTTTAGCAAAGACCCAATATTTAGAAAACACCATCAAAACGACCTCACATTTTCTTTAGTATACGCTTTTTCTGAAAACTTTATCTTATCCATTTCTCATGACGAAGTCGTACATGGCAAAAGGTCCCTTTTGGAAAAAATGCCAGGTGATGATTGGCAAAAATTCGCAAACTTAAGACTCTTTTACTCCTACATGTATGCCCATCCTGGGAAAAATTTACTCTTTATGGGAAGTGAAATAGCTCAAAGAAAAGAATGGGACTGCTCCAACAGCTTAGACTGGCACCTATTACAATACGAACCTCACAAAAAAACCCAACTATTTTTAAAAGATTTAAACACGCTGTACAAAAATCACCCAGCATTATTTGAAATCGATCACCGCTATGAAGGCTTCGAATGGATAGACTTCAACGATGCGGACAACAGTGTAATATCTTTTATAAGAAAATCAGAAAACGAAGACGAAATCATAATCTGCGTCTTCAATTTCACACCAGTACCAAGGGATAACTACAGAATAGGTGTTCCAAAAAAAGGAGTATACCAGGAAATACTCAACACCGACTGGACACAATACTACGGAAGCGGAGTAGACAACCCAAAAGAAGTATACTCCCAAGACATACCCATGCACGGAAGAGAACAATCCATAATACTCACACTACCACCTCTAGGTGGACTATATTTCAAATTCCTAATAAAATAAAGGTCCTTTCCTTAAGGGTGGGCTGCGGGGCGAAGGGGCGCAAATAATGGCTAAACGCAGCTTACAAAAAAACCTATAATCAATCAACTCACAAAAAACGCTCCACTTTTAAAAAGGTTCACAGGGCGAAGCCCTTATCCCAGCAGAGTTTAAGGGACCGCAGGTCCCTCTTCCACACGGGTGGGGAACGGGGGTAGGGCGCTATCACAAAGGGAGGTTAGTTATGAAGGCAATAATCCTTGCAGGAGGCTCAGGAGAAAGATTCTGGCCTCTATCAAACTCAAAAACACCAAAACAATTCCTAAAACTTTTCTCAGACAAAACCCTCATAAGAGAAACCTATGAAAGAATGCGCTACAAAATGGAGCCCAAAGACATCTTTATCATCACATCAGAAAAATATCAACAACTAACGATGAAAGAAATTCCAGAAATACCCAAAGAAAACATCATCTTAGAACCAATTCCAAGAAACACTGCACCAGCTTGTATGATAGGAACTCTAACAGCCCAAGATGATGAGATAGTAACAATACTCCCTGCCGATCATTACATACCAGACAAATCAAAATTTTGGGACACCCTATCAAAGGCAATACAAGGTGCGCAAGAATTCGACGGACTATTCACCTTAGGAATAACACCAACCAGGCCAGAAACTGGTTACGGTTATATAGAAGCAGGAAAACCAATAAGCAACTCTACTTACAAAGTCAATTCATTCAAAGAAAAACCAGATCCTGAAACAGCTAAAACTTTTCTATCAAAAGGCAACTTCTATTGGAACAGCGGGATCTTTGTATGGAAAAAAAGCACATTCTTAGAACAAATGAAAAAACATTCTTTTGACATTTATAACAAACTCATAAACATCTCTCCATGGGACACAGAGAACTTAAGAAAAATCATGCCCAGTATCGAAAAAATAAGCATCGATTACGCCCTATTAGAGCGATCTGATAAAGTCTATGTAGTTAAAGCAGATTTTACATGGTCTGATGTAGGGAACTGGGTATCAGTAAGAGAACTGCAAGGATACTCAGATAACGACGAAAACGTTGAAGTCATAAATGGGAAAAATGTGTTCGTTAAATCCGATAAATTTGTAGGAATAGTTGGATTATCAAATATTATAGTCATTGAAGGAGAAAACGGTATCTTAATCACAAAAGAAGAAAACTCACAAGACGTAAGAAAAATATCGGAAAAACTAAAAAAAATGGGGAAATTTTAAAAAATATAGGGGCTCCAGAATGGAGTCCTTTACTTTTCCTCATGGACAAGCTGCGAGGTGATACATTATGATGGTTGGGATACTTATAGCCTTTTTATTTGGCCTTTTCTTAGGATTAAAAGGATGGCTAAAATGGTTGAAAAAAATCAAACCCGTCTTATGGTCAACAGTTCTATTGCTCTTTTTCATGGGTTATGAAATTGGCAACGATGACGTCTTGATTTCTCAAATTAAAGAAATTGGAATCACAGCTTTATACATAGCTGTTTTTTCAATTATTGGGAGCATTCTTTTCACTTCTATTTACGAAAAGTTTTTTAAAAAGGAGAAAACTAAATGATATTGCTATTATCTGCAGTTATTGCCGGAATAATATCCGGTATCTATTTTAACTTTAATATTCCGAACAATTTAACAACTATTTTACTAATGTTTTTAGTTTTTAGCGTTGGGGTTGATATTGGCAGTGAAGAAAAGATACTCTCAAAATTAAAAGTCAACATGAAAAATATACTTTTTCAATCAATTTTAACCATATTAGGAAGTCTTATCTTTGGCTCTTTGGTAATATTCTTTACAGACTTGAATTTAAAAGAATCACTAGGCGCATCTGCAGGATTCGGTTGGTACTCTCTCTCAGGGGTTATGATCAGCAATCTCTACTCTCCTGTTCTAGGAGCAATTTCTTTCACTGCAAATGTAATTAGAGAAATTTTAGCAATAGTTCTAATTCCTTTAGTTGCTAAATGGTCTCCTCTAGGAGCAGCGTCAATTGGAGGAGCCACTTCAATGGACACAATGCTTGGAGTAATAGCAAAAAGCACCGATAAAGAAACTACTCTAATAGCCTTTGGACAAGGAGTAATACTTTCTCTTTCAGTTCCTATCCTTATAACAATGATCTTTTAGAATGATTATGATTTCTGATTATTATCATATAGATCACCAAATTTGACTTTTACACATTAATAGTGTATAATTATAGTGTACTTGTAAAGAGGTGATTATATGAATTATATTGAAAAATTGCAAAAATTAATAAATAAAAAAAAATGGGATAATAACTACAAAAGAGGTTGTTGAATTAGGAATCCCCAGACAATATCTAAATATTTTTATAGAAAAAAATATTCTCGAAAGATTAGAAAGGGGTACATACATTACCCCAGGAACATTTGAAGATGAAATGTATATATTACAAAAAAAATTTCAAAAAATAGTCTTTTCGCATGAAACAGCACTATATTTACATAATTTAACAGATAGAGACCCAATAAATTACTCAGTAACTCTCCCTCAGGGTTATAACCTTAAAAATCTAGAAAAATATAATGTAAACGTACATTGGACAAAAAAAGAAAACTATGATCTCGGACTAATAAAATCAAAAACCAATTTTGGAAGAGAAATAAAAGTATATGATAAAGAGAGAACAATATGTGATATAGTCAAAAACAGAAACAATATGGATAAAGATTTATTCAAAAATTCATTAAAAACTTATATATCTAACAAAGATAAAAACCTAAACAAATTAATAGAATACTCAAAAAAACTAAAAATTGAAAAAGTGTTGAGAAAATACTTGGAGATGATCTTATGAAAAATCTAATGCAATTAAAAAGTTTAATAAGAAATTTATCAAAAGAAAAAAACCTTAATCCACAAATAGTTTTAAGAATTACTTTTCGTTTAGTAAGTGCAAATATCTTTGTTTAAATCATAGAAAACTTCACAGACTTCTAAGTCATCATAATTTTCAGGAGCATAGAATTCTCTTTCAGCTTCTTCGGAGTATTTTTTGGCTCTTTTATATGAATTTTCTGCTTTAATCTCTGCAATCCTATAATCATCCAATCTCTCATTCCTGTATTTAACAAAATCATAAGGTATAGGTTGATAGAGTTCTAACAAAATCCATGGCGCATCATTATGACTTTCTTCTTCTAGTTCTTTACCACTTTTCAATAAGTTGTTAGACAATACATTTCTGATAACCTTTAACTCTTCTTTTTCAAAAAGATCTAAATCTGGTTCCACCATATTTTCCATTCTAGAAACAGTGTAGATTTTGTCTCTTCCTAAAACTTCCTTTTTTTCTTTTTTTAATAATTTATTATTTTCCATTTCTTTGATAATTTCAGAATAATTTTCGATAACAGGACCTCTCTTATATTTTATATAGTTAATAGTTATATCCAGTAATCGATTTTGAAAATTTCTCATAATATTCAAAATCGGTAAAGTATAACATTTTATTTAATTTTTTTATCCCGTCAAAATCCTTAAAATATGAAATATACAAAAGGATCAAATTAAACAACTTTGTTTTATTATCTATCGTTTTCATGTTTTTCCTCCTCCTTAATCATATTATCTCAGAATTTCTTCTATTTCAAACTTTTAGAAGTCAATTCTGATAAATTATGAAAAGAATAAATGCGTCAAGCCGAGGGGTGAACGGCACTAACAAAGATCTTTTTCCTTATGGTTGAAAAGCGGGGAAAGGGACCGCAGGTCCCTCTTCCACACGGGTGGGGAGCGGGGCAAAGGGCGCTATAAAACTTATTATACAGAAGTATATGATAAGATAACGCACCTTCAAAATATGATATAATTAAATTAGCAAAAATCAATTTAATCCTCTTATGGACAGGCTGCGGGGGAATCGACGCCAGAATCTCTTCCTTAGATGGGCGGGCTGCGGGGCGAAGGGGCGCAAATAATGACTAAGCGCAGCTCACAAAAACGCACTTTTTTAAAAGGGTCACAGGGCGAAGCCCTTCACCCCCCGTGGGTTTAAGGGACCGCAGGTCCCTTCCTTAAATGGGTGGGCAGCGGGGGAAGGGGCGCTGCATCTATCTTTTTAAAGTTTCCCAAGACAGTATAAGATTTAAATACAAAAGAATTAAGCAGGTGAACAACATGGTTCAGGACAAATTAGAATTCCTAAAAGATTTATGTAAAAAATATAAAATAGGGTTAGTCTATTTGTTTGGCTCGCAGAAAGAAAAGGCTTATCAGTTACTAAAAAACAATGATGATAACGATATAAAAATAGATGATCCCCTCACAGACATAGATGTGGGAATAGTTTTTTTGTTTGATTTGGATAGCATAAAGCACAGATACAAGCTTTATGCGAGTATATACAATGAATTAGAAGAATTATTCAAACCTTACAAATTAGATCTGGTATTTTTGCAAGAAACTCATTCTGTATTCCAGACTGAAGCGTTAAAAGGCATATGCGTATATAGTGAATCAGAAAGTTTCAAAGATGAATATGAAATGATGATATTAAGGCGTGCTGCGGATTTTAAATATGTCCTCGATTTATACCATAAAGAAGTATTAGAAAAGTACGAGGAGAAATGAAAGATGATAAATAAAGAGCTTATTAGAGATAGATTGATATTCATCAATGACTATCTAATTCAATTAGAAATACTATCTCACTTATCAAAAGAAGAATTTCTACGAGATAGAAGAAACCCTGCAGCAGCTGAAAGCTTTCTCCGAAGGACTTTAGAAGCAATCTTTGATATTGGAAGGCATATATTAGCTAAGACAGGTAGCATAGATATGTCTACTGAGTATAAAGCTATTGCTTTGGGGCTTGGAGAAAAAGATATTATAAACAAGAATTTGAGCCAGAAATTAATTCAAATGGCTGGTTATCGGAATAGATTGGTCCATATGTATCACATGATCTCTCAAGAAGAGCTGTACGATATAATAACAGAAAATTTGGATGACATTAGACAATTCATTAAAAGTATAGAAAAATTCATCGAAAATAACTGATCAGATGGAGCCCTTTTCCTTTTCCTTATAGGTGGGCAGCGGGGAAAGGGACCGCAGGTCCCTCTTCCTCACGGGTGGGGAGTGTGGGAAGGGAGCTATAAAACTTATTAAACAGGAGTTGGATAATAAAATAGCACACCTTCAAAAAGATATGATATAATTAAATTAGTAAAGAGAACAATTTACTCCTCTTATGGGGCGGGCAGCGGGGCGAAGGGGCGCTAAACACAACAAAAAATAAACCAAAAGGAGAAGCTAATGTCTAATCCAATAAAAGATTCCATATTCAAAGAATTATTTGAAGACAGAACCGTATTCTATGACTTCCTAAAAGCCTTTCTACCAAAAGAGATCACAAAACAAATAAAAGAGACAGATTTAAAACGTGAACAAACTGAACTAATAGGTAAAGACTTCTCCATAAAAAGATCAGACATACTATAAATAGGCATCGCCAATGGATCTAACAAACCGGTTACGAAGAGCTAAAAGAAATGGAGGTGCCAAAAATGTTTAACACATTAGAAGAGATAGCAAAAAGAGACAGAGAAAAAGCTCGATTAGAAGGCAAACTTGAAGAAAGGGAAAGATTTATAGAATTCATGATAGAAATTCTAATCCAAAGGTTTGGAAAAGATTTTGATAAAAGTTTAGAAGAAAAGATCAGAAAAGCAAACGAAGAAACTATAAACCAAATAAAGAAAAATATTCTTAGTATAACCCTAGAAGAACTAAAAGAAATATTGAAATAATGTTTTTGTTGTTATACCACCCTATCACCTTTCTTTTCCTCCTGTACAATGTTTTTGACCAAATTCATCATACAGGATTTGTGTGATAGGGTGGTATATTTTTATTTGCAAATTGATATATAATTATAATTGAAAAAACTATTTAAGGGAGGATTTTTTATGCCTAAAATAGCACAAATAGTTGACGCTGCAAGTAATCTACCAACAGAAATTCTTGAAAAATATAATATCGTAAAAATCCCTTTTTACATAACCTTTGATGGGAAAGAGTATCTTATTCAAGGTAAAGATATATCTGATGAAGAATTTTATAAGAAAATGGCTGAAAATCCCGACAAATCTCCAAAAACTGCCGCACCAAATCCAGAAGATTGGTTCAACGCTTTTAAAGAAACATATGATAAAGGTTTCAAAGAGATAATAGTTACAACAATATCAAGCGAATTATCTGCAAGTTATCAAAATGCTTACATAGCAAAAAATGATTTCACTGATAAATACCAAGACTCAAAAATAACCTTAATAGACACAAGAACCTGTACATGTGGTCAGGCTGCCTTGGAAATAAAAATCGCACAAATGATCAAAAGTGGGAAAAAATCTTTAGAAGAAATCTGTAAAATAGCCAAAGAATCCATCAAAAAAACTAGTACAATATTCACTGTGAAAACCTTAAAATACATGAAAGCCGGTGGAAGAATAGGCGGGGCTACAGAGTTTTTAGGCACTCTATTGAATATAAAACCGATAATGGAATTTGTGAATGGAGTAGTTAAACCGATAAAAGCAGTTAGATCAAGACGAAAATCTTTAGAAGAAATGGTCAACATAATTTCAGAAAGAATAAAAGATCCCAAAAAGGTAATTATCTCCACAAGGAACGCCATGTGTGAAGAAGACGAAGAATACATGATAGAAAAGCTGAGAGAAAAATTAAACTATGAAGCTGAAATATACTCAGGTACGTTGGGAGCAGTAATTGGAGCTCATTCTGGGCCTGGGGCAATAGGAATAGGCTACACAGAATTAGAAGAAGAATAAAACAAAAAGATGTAGGGCAGGCTGCGGGGCGAAGGGTGTTAATAAAGATCTCTTCCACACGGGTGGGGAGCGGGGTAAAAAGGAACAAACCCCTTTCCTTATGCTTGAAAAGCGGGAAAAGGGACCGCAGGTCCCTCTTCCACACGGGTGGGGAGTGTGGGAAGGGCGCTATAAAACTCATTATACAAGAGTTATATGATAAGATAGCTCACCTTCAAAAACAATATGGTATAATATAAATAGTTAATATAAATAATTAATATAAACAGTTCAACAAACTATCGTGTAACCAAAAGGGGGAGCTGATGAAAGGTACCAACATAACCCACAACAGTCAAGACATTATTTTCAAAAAGATGTCGGAGCTATTCAAAGACAAAACCATCGAATATTATGAATTAAACTTACCAAAGATAATCTCAGTCAAACCAACAGAACTACCCGTAATAAACGTATCAGATAGAAACATGGATTTTGTATTCGAACTAGGAGTCACCTCTCAGACAATTATGTAAGGGAAGAGTACCTAAACAAACTGAAAGAGGTGATACGAATGACAAAGATAGGAGCTTCATTATTTGAAGAAGGCATGGAAAAAGGGAAAAGAGAAGGGAAAAGAGAAGGAGAAAGAAAAGGAAAACTTGAAGGAGAAAGAGAATTAATAATTGAAATTCTGAACCAAAGGTTTGGAGAAGATTTTGATAAAAGATTGAAAGAAAAGATCAGAAAAGCAAATGAAGAAACCATAAACCAAATAAAGAAAAATATTCTAAGTATTACACTAGAAAAACTAAAAGAGTTACTTAAATAATTTCTGAAAAGACGCCCTCCATGGGCGTTTTTTCAAATAAAAAGTGTTGGAGGAACAATGATTCTTTTCTTTGAAATTTCATTATAATAAACGTGGTGACTTCCTCTAACTCTATTTAATGCAAAACCTTGCTTTTCAAGAATTTTGATAACTTGTTTATGATATCATTTCAAAGACATCAAATTATGATCTAATGCCCTCCGTAAGAGCTATCCTATATTTTCCCATCAATAGTATTTAAGAATGTTTCAATTGCAAGTTTCTTTTGATCTTCTAACTGTGCGAAGTCAGGAGAAGCGGATATCTTTCTTATTCGTGGTTCTATCTCTTTTAGGTCTACAAAATTCTTAATGCTTTCATCAATTTGCCAATTTATTTTTTCCTCAGAATCTAAACTACTATAACTCGTTGTCTTGCTCAAAAAACTGGTAATAAAATCGATCAAGCCCTCATCGCTCTTTATCATATCGTTCACTAACTTATCTACTTCTACTTCTACTTCTAGCTTCCAATCTTTCAGCTCTAAAAGAATATACACCAAATACTTGTGCTTTGCTAATTTTCCATCTTTGGCCCAAATCTGAAGCTTGTTGTAAACAAGTTTTTTCAATTCTTCAAATTGTTCCAATTTTACAGTTGGTTCATCTGTGGAAACTAAATTTTCTTGGGATCTATATTTTCCAAACGGTTTTTTCTGTAGGCTTATCTCATGAACGATAGTATATAAACTCCTTGTACTTTTCTCAATTGCTCCTTTGAATATGTTGAATCTCTCATCATAGCTTTCAAAACGATGAATGAGTTTATCGAATAGCCGGTGGAGTTTCGCATAAAGGCCAGATATATTTAAATCGCCTTCGAGTAACAAATCACCTACATCCATCAGAGCAGTAATAATAGGTTCTATATTTTCCTTAGGAATATAGGCGTTACTTAGAGCGTAATCTTCTAACCGTTCAAGAAATCTTGATACCTTTTCCTCTTCAAGATTTAAAAGTGCTTGGGCAAACGATTCAGAGTTATTTCCTAAAGACAATATTGCCTCAATTTCTCCTTGGGAGATCCCTCCTTTTGCAAGCGAAAGTCTAAAGAACAAGTCGAAAATATCGGGGCTACAAATTCGACAATCTTTTCTCCAATTTCTCAACTTTTCCTGACCAAAGTTATTATTGCCGTAAATAGATTCAAGTTTTGGGAATAGCTTTTTCAACAAATCTTTTAAAACTTCTGGAGGAAGAACTTTCCCTCTACTAATTATCCCATCGCAATGTTTTTTTGCTTTCTCTTTACTTTCATCAGACCTTCCATAATAAGGGTATACCCCCGTGAAAAGATCTTTATTGTCTCTTATTCCATAGTAAACTTCTGGCACGAAAACCTGAATGGCTGTAATCGCAAGAAAATCTGCTACATTTACCTCATATTTTACCATTTCAAGACTGAAACGTAGTGTGTTTAGATAACGTGTAACGTCTCTTATGTTTCTAAAAAAATCCTTAAATCCGCTATGGTATATATCCCACCAATATCCTTGATCGTATCTATCCTCCGGTACGCCATTGACTAATTCTCTAATTTCACGTTTCAATAAATCCTCTACTTTGTCTTTGGAAATGAGTGGAACTTCGAAAGGTATTTGAACAACTTTCTCTAAATATTCTAAACCAAAACCCTTTTGAACATTTTCCAATGCATTTATAACGACATTCTTATCAAAGGCAAGCAGATATATCGTATTTTTAAAATCTCCTAAGGATTTGACTAATTGAAACATCTGTCTAATTTCAGTATCATTGAGGCGATCTATATCATCGATGACAACAATAATTTTATGATGCTGTTTGATAAGCAATTTATTTATCTCTGCTTTTATAGCGTTTAAATCATTTGCTTTAAGACTGCTCATACTTTCAATAGCACTTCCAGCACTTTTAGCGGTATCAGAAAATATCTTTACAAAAGATCCAATCATTGGTATTAGTGCAAGTGGCTCAACGATTTTAGCATATGTTTGCAGTTTCTCCCCTATCTTCTTACCATGACCTGCATAATTGTGACGTTTGAGTTCTATTGATAAAACTCTAAAAAACTGAGTAATAAGTTGGTTTTGGTCAGAATAATTCCACGGATTAAATCTTACGACAATTGGTTTCTTATCATCACTGTTGTTTTTCGAAATAAGTTTAATATACTCTAAAGCCATGTTAATTATAGAGGTTTTTCCAGAACCCCACGCACCAAAAAGCCCAATTACTATACTGTCTTTTTCTTTATAGCTAAGAATAGCTTCACCCAGGGCTTGAGCAAATGAAGCTCTGCCTAAAATATCATCTTTAGATGATTCAATTGGTTGATCGGTTTTAAACATGCTTTTCACCTCTTTTTTGCCCCAGAATTTTGTATAACCGCTCACTCTAACCCCAAATACCTTCGTTCAATTTTCGAACAAAACCAAACAGTTATAACTCCTAATTATTAGTAGAAAAAACTACGTTCTTTTAACTAACACCTGTTTTTGGTATGCTTTTAGTTTGGTAAGAGCAATCAAACCATTCATAATCTACCATAATAGCAAAAATTACTAACTTTTAATTACATTTTTTATATGATTTTCCCAGATTACATTTACAATTTCATCAGAATTAAAAAAATTATCATCATTAAAAAAATTACTACTAAAGCTGTACTTTAACCTAAATTCATTATCTTTAGTTATAGCAAAAGTCAATTGTTCATTAAATGAATTATCATTATCTAAATTATCTCTATATGAGAAACATAGATCATATGTTGTGCTTCTAAATAAATTACATAACCATATTTTTATACCATCAATAAAATTCCCGTTTTTATATAATTTAAATATACTCTTAGTTGATGAAACCTTTTCATGAATGTATTCAAAATTTTTATTTTTCTCTTTAATTTTTGAAAAAAGAAGCTCTAAATCATCATCCTATACAAATTAGTTGTTTTCCTTTGAGTCTCTTTTTGATCGTAATTTACTTCTATGCCCTTAGAACTTAAATCATCTACTAACTTTTTCACCCATTCTTGATGCTCTTTGCTATCCCAACTATAACTAATAAAAACTGAAGGTTTCTCATTCATATAGTATCACTCTTAATCAATATTTCCCCCTTTTAAATTATACTATATGTCCATGAAAAAATTGGTTAGATCATAAATCGATGTCTTTAAAATGATACCCTTTTCCCTCAACCCAAACATTCTTCTTTGATTTAAAAAACATTCTCGCGATCTACAAGATGAACAGTCTTCAATAAAACGGGCAGCGGGGGAAGGGCGACAGAATATCTTCCTTAGATGGGCAGGCTGCGGGGTGAAGGGTGTTAATAAAGATCCTTTTCCTCACGAGTGGGCAGCGGGGTAAAAAGGAACAAACCTCTTTCCTTATGGTTGAAAAGCGGGGAAAGGGACCGCAGGTCCCTCTTCCTCACGGGTGGGGAGTGTGGGAAGGGAGCTATAAAACTTATTAAACAGGAGTTGGATAATAAAATAGCACACCTTCAAAAAGATATGATATAATTAAATTAGTAAAGAGAACAATTTACTCCTCTTATGGGGCGGGCAGCGGGGCGAAGGGGCGCTAAACACAACAAAAAATAAACCAAAAGGAGAAGCTTATGTCTAATCCAATAAAAGACTCCATATTCAAAGAATTATTTGAAGACAGAACCGTATTCTATGATTTCCTAAAAGCCTTTCTACCAAAAGAGATAACAAAACAAATAAAAGAAACAGATTTAAAACGTGAACAAACTGAACTAATAGGCAAAGACTTCTCCATAAAAAGATCAGACATACTATACAAGATAGAAAAAGAAAACGGTCAAGATGTATACATATACTTATTGTTAGAGCATCAAAGTAAAGTTGACCAACTTATGGCATTCAGGATGTTGGCGTACAAGGTAAGAATATGGGAACAATATGTGAAAAGTCACAAAAGAGAATCAGAACAAAAAGGATTCAAACTACCAGTCATAATAGGGATAGTCTTTTACGATGGAAAAGCGAAATGGACATCACCAATGGATGTAAAAGACAAGATAACAGAGATAAAAAACATGGAAGATTACTTAATAAAAGCAAATTATGAACTAATAAATTTAAGCAGTATAAAAGAAGAAACGATAATAAACATGAAGAAGGCACTAGGGGTAATCTTATTAACGGACAAACCAAACGTAAGGATAAAAAACGCAGAAGAGTTGCTAAAAATTATAAATGAAGAGATAATATCGAAGTTGCCGGAAGAAGAAAAAGAAAAGTTTGATAAACACAGAAACGCATTCATAGAACTGTTCGGAAAGAGGACAGATTACGAAGAGATAAAAGAAAGGTACGAAGAGCTAAAAGAAATGGAGGTGCCAAAAATGTTTGACACATTAGAAAAGATAGCAAAAAGAGACAGAGAAAAAGCTAAATTGGAAGGTGTAAAAGAAGGTGAAAGAAAAGGAAAACTTGAAGGAGAAAGAGAATTAATAATTGAAATTCTAAATCAAAGGTTTGGAGAAGATTTCGATAAAAGATTAAAAGAAAATATCAGAAAAGCAAATGAAGAAACCATAAACCAAATAAAGAAGAACATTCTAAATGTTACACTAGAAGAACTAAAAGAGTTACTTAAATAATTTCTGAAAAGAGGCCTCCATGGGCGTTTTTCAATTAAAAGCTGTCGCTAATTTTAATGAACATTTGCTATTGCTAACTACTTTTCGTTTAGTAAGTGACGTAGCGTTGTTCCTGGCTGTTGTAGACAGTGAAGTAGTCATTCCACCACTTTCGGGGTGTTTCTTCATCTGGCTTGGGTAAATTTAATTCAACTCTAACTTAATTACCCACTATTTTCGTGAGAAAATCAAATTAATTCTTCATTTTTAGAAGACACAAAATCTTTAAAACTTATTAAAATAACATTACTGCTGGCTTTGGCAAAATTCAAGGTTTCTCTCGTAAAACCTATTTTCGAGAAAAGTATATAAAATTTATTCTCAAAATGAAATAAAGCCCCTTTATCCATAAGTTTTTTAACTACTGACATATTTAACAATGTATTTTGCCATTTGCATTCACCAAGAAGAATGTTTTTCTTATCGTAGGCTACTATATCGATTTCTTCTTCTATTTTTTTAATGGGGTTATTACCCCACCATTTGCCAATATTTTCAAAGACGAATGGCAATTTACCCTCGACATTCATTTTCTTCAGGATTTCAACCGAAATGTCTTCAAAAATGGGGCCTATATACTCATTCATAAATGGCTTTATTTTATTTTTTATAATGAAATCCGCCAATCCTTGTTCAATTAATGCTTTGTTTTTAAAAACAAACCTATACCAAAATTTAAAGAAATTATCCTTAATCTTGAAAATACTACCCCTGCCTTTTCTACCAATCGGTTCAGGCTTTATTCTTTCAACGATCTTTAGATCAATCAAGGTATCCAAATACTTAGCCACTTTGGAATTATCGAAACTGATTCTTGAAGAAATTTCATTCAATTTCCCATTTCCTTCTGCTAAAGCTTCCAAAATAGAATTGTAAATTAAAGGCTCCCTTAACTCTTGTCTCAGCAAGAATGTAGGTTCTTCGTTAAGATACGATGATTTAAATAATATTTTTTGTTTTATATTTTCATAAAAGTCCACTTTTTCATCAAAGGTGACCAAGTATTGTGGTGTACCCCCTAAAACTCCATATGTGTTGACTTGTTCCTCCCAAGAATATTTAGGAAAGAACTTTCGACTGTCAAAAAAACCAAAAGGGGTAATCTCAAATTGCGCGGTTCTTCTCCCATACAACGGACTTTTATAACCCAAAACTTCATTTTCCATAAAACTGACATATGAACCACAGATTATCAAAAATAATTTGGTGTCTTTCAAAGTATGATCTATCAATTTCTGTAAAATCGATGGAATACTACGATTCGCATTCACTAAATATTGGAACTCATCAATTACTATTACTAATCTTTCTTCTCTTGTTCTATTTGCAATAAAGAGAAAAGCTTCTTCCCAAGAATTAAACTCAGTTAACCCAGTTAGATTGAAAAATGAAAAAACCTCTTTAGAAAATTTTTCTAATGAAACACTATCTACTGATTCGTCGGCAACAAAAAATATAAAAGGCTTTTCTTTACAAAATTCCAAAAGTAAGGTAGTTTTCCCAACCCGTCTTCTTCCGTATACAACAACAAATTGGAACTTGTCTTCTTGGTACAATTTGTTTAAAGCGGTTAACTCTGATTCTCTGCCAATGAACATATAAGTCACCTCTATTACTTACTCATGAGTTACTAACTCATGAGTAAGTAACTCTAAAGTTAGTATTATTATACCACAAAAATGTGGTTTTTAGTGAAAGGGCTAAACCCGCGGAGAAAAACGGTTAAAGCTCTCTTTCCATATAGATGAGTTGTGGATTGAAGAAGCAAATCTCCTACAGTTATAAAAACGTTGGAAACATGGTTAAAATTGTTTTTTAGCTCAGTTTTTCTGATTCCATGTATTTTGCTTCTATTTCCTCCATTATTTCTTCCATTATCACAGGAGATAGAACAGGCTCATAGGGAGGAGGGGAACGCAGTTCTACTTCAATATTTCTTGTCCGAATGTGTTCTATACTTGGTGAAACAAGGATAATGATTAAAAATACAATAAGAAATATATAAAGAGACCAGTTTATTTGAATAGAAGGAAACCAGCCAGGAATAAATGGGTGAAGCAGCAATAAAGCTGAAATAAGCAGTAAAAGAAAGAAAAATCCGATCCTCTTAGGCCAGCGATGTAAAGGAGAATTTAACCACCAGCCCCACCAGGGGGGCCTAATTCGATAGTTCCAGATATTACCAAGCAATTTACGAGCTGGTGAATTTATTGAGGATTTTGATTTTAATTTGATACATTCTTCAAGTTTTTCTTTTGCTGTAAAGATGTCATTGCTTTTAAGGTAGAAGTGCCCTAAAAAATACAGGACATACGCCCTTATCTCTTTTCCCTGTTTTTGTTTTTTCGACAACGTTTCATTCATCTTTTCCAGGTTTCTTATGATTCTGGAGACTTCTTCTTGATATTTTTTATCTTTTGAATCCAAAGTGAATTCTGCCTTAAGATAGTAAGCGTATATATCCCAGAGGAAATGTATTGGATTACCTATTTCCAAATACATTGCCTGTTTAAAGGATTCACTTGCAACATCATAGTCTTTTTCTTCAATTTTGATTCTGCCTTGTAAACTCCATGCAGGAACAAGTTCCTCATCTATATTGAGCGCGTTTTCAACATTGTCAGAAGCCCCTTTAAGATTTCCAAGTTTAAAAAATAGCTCCCCTAAGTTGGTGCATGCCAAGGCATTTTTTGAATCTATCTCGATGGCTTTCTTGTGAGCCTCTATCGCATCTTCATACCTTTCGAGCTCACCAAGTGCAAAACCTTTGGCAAACCAAGCATCGGCAAACTGCGGATTTATCTCGGTGGTTTTCTTGTAAGCCTTCAGCGCCTCTTCATATCTGCCAAGCTTGATAAGTTCAACACCTTTGGCGAACCAGGATTCGGCAAACTGCGGATTTATCTCGATGACTTTCTCATAAGCCTCTATCGCCTCTTCATGTCTCCCAAGCCTACCAAGTGTAAAACCTTTGGCGAACCAGGATTCGGCATACTGTGAATTTATCTCGATGGCTTTCTCATAAGCCTCTAGCGCATCTTCATGTCTCCCAAGCCTACCAAGTGTAAAACCTTTGTTGAACCAGGCTTCGGCATACTGTGGGTTTATCTCAATGGCTTTTTCGAAAGCTTCAATCGCCTCTTGATGTCTCTCAAGTCTGAAAAGTGCAACTCCTTTGGTGAACCAGGCTCCGGAATACTGTGGATCTATCTGGATAGCTTTATCATGAGCCTTTAGCGCATCTTCATATTTACCAAGACTGTTAAGTGCAAGACCTTTGTGAGACCAGGCTAGGGCATACTGTGGATCTATCTGAATGGCTTCATCGAAAGCCTTTAGTGCATCTTCATATCTGCCAAGACTGAGAAGAGCATCACCTTTACCGAACCAAGCTTGGAGATATTGTGGTTTTATCTCGATAGCTTTCTCGTAAGCCTCAATCGCTTCTTCATATCTGCCAAGCTCGCTAAGTATAAAACCTTTGCCGAACCATGCTTTGGCATACTGTGGATTTTTCTTGATGGCTTTTTCGACAAGCTTTAGCACAAGTTTATATCCTACAAGCTTAAGAAATTCAACCCCTTTGTTGAACCATTTCTTAATGCTCATTTTGTTCTTACCAGCCTCCTTTACTCTGTGGTCAGCCTTTTCACAAGATCAACTTTTTCTTTTTTTAAACATAGCATTGCATATTACGACCTGCGGATGAAAGAAGTTCGACAACCGATGTATTTGGTGAAAATTAGATTCACCTTTTATCCCTTGTTAGGCGATGGCGAAATATTACTCCCACCATGGTTTACTCGCTTCTGATGAAACTTTTGGATAAAGCTCGTAAATAGCCTTTATTATCGGCTTTAGCTCATATTTATCTCCTCTAAAAGTAAGTGCCCATGTTGTAGGATTAAAAATACGGAGGAAATCTTTTTGGTCTATTCCAGCTATCATATTCGGGGGTAATATACTTGAATCAACAAAATTATGCCTTTCAGAAGATTCTGTCCACTCTTCTAATCTTTCATCAAAATGTTCAAAATGATTTCTAAAGTTTCTTGATTGTATAGGGGAATTATCTTCAATACCTAAGCTTTTTCGTAACTCTTCTCCCCTTTCCTTATTTTGTGTTGGCCAAAAGATTTTGGAGATATTACCTACAGCTACCAAAAAACTTTGTATTGCATACCATAGTAGGTCTGAATTATTATTTGATAATCCTGTTTTTACTTGCTCTATAGCAATAATTGCGAATTTACATTGTCGCTCAATTTCCTTTTGAAATATTCTCAAAACCATTTTCTCCATCTCTCCTGACCTCCTTTAGGAAACCCTAACAGTTGCCGAGCCTGTTTGGAATTTCAGTCTGTCCCTTAGCATTTTATCATTTTCTTCCTTAATAAATACTTTCTCTTCAGCATTTGCTATGGCTATTGATACCAAGTGGCTCTTCTACCTTCCTTGCTAGATAGCTCTTTTAACCGTTGCTCTGTGTATCCCCATTTCTTTTGGTATCTCTCTTTGACTTTTGTGTTTGTTAAAATACAAAAATCCTACAATTTTTTGTTCAAATTTATTATATAGGATTTGTGCGATAGGGTGGTACACTTTTCGTTTAGTAAGTGGATAAAATTATAGTTGTTATATTACTTCATTATAATTTTCTATATATAGTATTTATCATTTTGTATAACCATTATGTTGTGGTATAATTGAACTGAATAAATAAGAAAGGAGGTGAATTTTATGCCAATCGGAGCAAGATATAGAACAGGCCAAAGATCTCCTGCAAATGCTTATTACAAGTGGGTGGAATATACAGATGGAACAAGAACACCTAAACCTACTAATGAAGAAATGAAAATTCATTTAGAAACTGATGAAACATTTCCACCAATCAATTCTTGTGATAAAGGTGCAATTTGGGAAATGACCTCGTACGAATGATTTTTTGATTTGAACTTAAAAAGCAGACGATCTTTTTTATTCAAATCGTCTGCTCTTTGATTTTTTAATCATTACTTTTATCTTTATTTTTTATTCTTTCTAATTCTTTATCATGCTCGTCTCTTAGAGAATATCTATCTTCATCAATCGTTGTTAATCTATCATAAAGCACTTCAAAAGAATTATTTGGATTATGTATAAATAGGCTATATGTATTATCCAACTTAGGTAAATATGTTTCTTCATTTTCTATTATTCTATAAAGAATATCATGATCGATAATTTTTAAAGATTTGTATGGATGATATTCTTTCAGTTTTCTAAATTCACCATGATATTCTCTAGAAAATAAAGTATTGTCTGAAGTTAAATATAAATAAAACACCGATGTCATAAAAAAGTCATTTGTACTATAATTTGTTGGCAAAATAAAAAAATCAATCCTAGAAAAAACATCTTTTTTTACATTAATTATATTGTCTTTGGGTATTCCGGTTTGAATTTTTTGAAATTTTATTGAATTATCAAAAAAATTTTTAGGAATATATAAGCTACAAATTGGAAATGGAAACAATTTATCTTTTTTAATTTTACCCTTATGTCTTATTTCTAATATTGTTTGGTTATTTTGGTTTTTGAGATTTATAACTGGCATTTTTATATTTCCATTTTGATTATAACTAAATCCATGCCATGATACCTTATAAATGGATTTTTTGAACTTTTCTTTGTGAGTATCTCTTTGAAAATACAAATTATCAAAAGGATGATTTTTGATTCCATCCATCATTATATCTAATTCCCCGTCATAAGAATCATATTTGTCTTTATCTGGTTCTTTAATTTTTAATCGAAAAAGTATTTTATTATCTCTGACAACATAAATTTTATTATGGTCGGAATTCTTTATTGAAAATACCAAATCAGCATCCATATTATCACCACTAATAACTAATTCCATGTTCGTGTAAATAAACCATTTTCGTTATCTATAGTACATTCTATCCAAATAGATTGATGTTTATATTTTATTGGGTTAAACCTTATACCATCAGAATTTGCAAAATTTAAAGCACCAATAGTTGATTGACCTTTCAAGGCTGTATTAGAAGGATGATTGTAAAAGGCGGACCCTTAAACAATACTAAAGCGGGGTAAAAAAATATGACCCAGCATTAGATTATACTATATGGTAGTGAAAAGATTGGTTAGATAATAATTTGATGTCTTTTAATTTTACTTCATATTTTTATGATCTTCAATTATTATTTCAATGCATTCATCATTTCTATACATTTTCATAAAACTAAAGGATATCCCTTACGATAATTCCATATCTATTTATACTATAAATAGTTCCTCCACTATTAGGATTTGAATTACCCCCATCGATCCCTCTATTTTCTATAAAGCCATAACTAAACAAACTTTCGAGAACATCTTTATCAGCAATAGAATCACCCGTACAAATTGTATTGTGATTTGAAAAACTTTTTAGCGCAAATAAATCTTTATAATAACTCCTATTAATCAAATAACTAATTCTAAAAAAATCTCTTTCCTTTAGTTTTTCCTCGATAAATAAAATAAATAATCTACTAATTAAAACACACTTATTTTCATCGTCAGAATCATTAATAATATTTAACAATTTAAAACCTAAATCTTTCAGATCATTTTTGTTTTTGATTTTTTTCATGAATTTATCCTTTTTACCTTGAGTAATTCTATCTATTTCACTTAAAAACCTTTTTATTTTTATTTCAAATAAAAAATCAGATACCGTTGATGGAAATTTAATAATTTTCATTAATTTAGTTATTTTACTATCCGGTAATATACCTTCTAAAAACCTTTCAATTTCATTAAACATATCTTTCATACCTATCAAACTCCTAATTCTTTATTTTTTATCAACACATTTAAATTATAGCTTATAGGGGTGCTAACTTTTTAAAAGTTAATAACAAAAATTAAAAGAAGAGTTCAAATAACATGGCTCAGTTAGAAAACTCTTCTTTTAACAAAGATAAATATAGAATTGAAAAGAATTTAATGCATACGTTTTGGTTTCCCAAAACCAACATGACTGACTCTATCCCCTCCAATTTGCAGGTTAATTGAAGTTCTATCTATCGAAATGGAAATTATAACGAAGCAAAGGCTTTCATCAATTTCGTCATGTTCTTCAGCGCTCTTTAGCATTTCATCATTTTCTTACTTAATAAATACTTTCTCTTCAGCATTTGCTATTGCTAACGATAACCTCACATATCCTACTTCATCAATATCGCTATACTTATGTATCTACCTTCGCTTCCTCTATCCTTCTTTTTGATTGATACCAAGTGTCTCTTCTATCTTCCTTGCTTGATAGCTCTTTTAACCGTTGCTCTATGTATCCCCATTTCTTTTGCTATCGCTCTTTGACTTTTGTGTTTGTTAAAATACAAAAATCCTACAATTTTTTGACCGAATTAATTATACAGGATTTGTGTGATAGAGTGGTACACTTTTCGAGAAAAAGTTAGTAATCTAAAAGTCAGAAAGAAAGATAAATTTATGAATGGGTTAAAAAGAGCTATGCTAGCAGTTAGAAATGCCATTATATATGAATACAACAATGGACTAGCAGAAGTTTCCGTGAATAAACTAAAAGTTATTAAAAGGATAATGTATGGGAGAAACAAATTTTAGATGTTGAGGCAGAAAGTCTTTTTTCTAGAAAATAATGGATAGGATTAAACAATCAGTGGAAAGAACCCAAAGGGTATGATTTTGTCCTAATTTGGTTGAAAAAAAGCTGTATTATGCTAGATATAACAACGGACCTAAGTATTTTAATCTTTCAAATATTTTCTGAAAGAAGAGAAATAAAAGTAACCTAATATTCCTAGCAGTCCTATCAATCGTGGTAAAAGCATCGACTGAAAAAGCATGAAATATAAAGTTATTATTGTAACATAAAGAATTGATATCAAATGGAACCTTATTCCATATACAGTTTTCTTGATAATCTTGTTGGTCATAAGATAATGGAAAATAAATAAAAAAATATAAGATATTAAAGTGGTAACTGCAGCGGCAATATATCCAAAAATAGGAATCAGCCAAATATTCAAAACCACATTTATCGCAGCAGAAAGGATCGTCCCAATTGAAATTAATCCAGGTTTTTTAAGAAAAAATTCTACATTTACTTCAAAGGTGTATAAAAATTGGAAATAATACGCTCCAAACACATAAGGAATTATTATAAGACCCTCCCAATAACTTTCTTCAGCCATTATTTTTATTAGTTCAGGGCTAAACATTAAAATAGCTCCATAAGCCATGGTGAAAAGGTCTCTATACAAATTACCCCGTTTTTTTATTTTTAAATATTCGTTGTTTTCCATTTTTTCATAAAACCAAGGCACCCAAGCCGTATTGGCTGCGCCTAATAAGACGGTGACAATCATTCCTACATTATAAGCAAAACTATATATTCCAGTTGGCGCGTTACCTAAAAACCTGTCAATAATTATTCTATCGAACTGTGCATTAATTATCCCTGATAAATTATGAGGTATTAAAGGTATTGACAATAATAAGGCATATTTCCAATACTTTAAATTAATGAATTTTTTCCCTTTTGATAATAAAAAGATGAAATAAAAAGAACCTATAATACTTATAGGAAGAAATTGACCACTTATTTTTCCCAAAGCTCTGTTTGTTTCAAAAATATTAAAAATGAAATAGATTGATAATGCTACTCCCACTAAAGAAGTCAAAATTGTAACCAACGACACTATCTTGTATTTATATTCAAATCTAAATTTTGCATTTGTAAAACTTAGAATAAAACCAAAAAAAGAATGGAAAATTAAAATATAAAACAAGGAAAGGTCCAACCCCATAAAGGCACTAAATGTATTTCTAAATGTAAACAAAATAATTGAAAAGATTAAAAAAATCAAAAAACTTAAAAAAGCAACAGACGAGGCGAAACCATCATAATCCTCTTTAAAATCAAACTTACCTCTTCCTATACTTCCCATTAAATCCAAACTCATAATTACAGTTAGGATCGATAACCAAGAGGCATACAATGAAGTAACACCATAATCAGCGGGGGTTAATAATCTTGTGAAGATAGGGATAGTTAGAAAAGCGACACCTTTTGTAAAAAAATTAGTAAAAGTATACCAACTACCAGCTTTAACTACTTTATTATTTAAAATTTGTTGTATTCCTTTATTTTTCAATCCCAATTTATTCAAAATATCCATAGTTAATTATTCACCATTATCATTGGAGGGAAAATCAATTTAGTAATATTTTATTCCTCTCACCAAAAGTTAAAAGAACAATATTTTGTGGTTCTCTTCCAAAAAGTGTGGGTAGAAAAAATGAAATATGAACAAATGATTAAATAATCTGGTATCATGTAAGAA